>JAISFK010000294.1 GCA_031263625.1 Clostridiales bacterium | reverse complement strand
CTATTACACGGCCGCCAGCACGTCCTTCATTATGCGGAACACCAGCCTGTTCCTGCGCTGCGCGTAAATCTCCAGCAGCTGCGGGTACACCGCGCGCACCGCCTGCCTGTCGGCCTCGGATATCGCGTGGTTGCTGTAGTTCAGCCTTTCAAATATCCTCGTGGCCTCCGCGAGGCCGCCGCCGCCAAAGCCGAGCTGCGCCTCCGCGCGCGCCGCGAACTGCGACAGCGTTTCCGAGCGCCCGCGCGAGCAGCCCATGCGGCGCAGCACCTTGAAGTAGTGCGCGAACATGCTGCGTATGGCCTCGCGCGGCTCGGCCGAGAACGCCGCCGCGCGCCGCCGCGTCCTGACCCTGCCGGCCGCGGCGGCCAGAAGCGCCGCAACGGCCGCCGCGATGGCGCAGTACAGCGCCCCGCTCGCGGCGGAGCGCCCCCCGCCGGCGCCGGCAGCGTCCGCGATCGGGATGTACGGGCCGGCGCCGCCGTATCTGTACTCGTCCTCCATGAACATGTTGTACTCGTCGATCAGATAGTCGTAATACGAGGTCCCCGCGGCCGCCGCGGATTCCGCGGCCTCGGCGGGGAGCTCCGCGCCGTAGTTCTGGAACGAGGCCGTCGGCTCGAATTTTCTCCAGCCGTAGCCTTCAAAGTATATCTCCACCCATGCGTGGGCCTCCGCGTTCGTCACGAGGTACGCGCCGTCGGCGGCGCCCTCGCGCGGCAGCGTGTACCCCTCCACGTACCGCGACGGGAGCCCGGCGCAGCGCGCCATGATCGCCATCGCGGACGCGAAGTGGGTGCAGTAGCCCCGATTCATCGAAAAGAGGAAGTTATCGACAAAATCCTCGCCCGGCGGCAGGTAGCTGACGTCCAGGGAGTAGTCGTAGTTTGTGTACAGGAATTTTTCAAGCTCCTCGGCCTTTTCAAAGTCGGTTGCATTGCCGGAGGTCAAGTCGATGGATAGCGACCTCACGCGCTCCGGCAGGTCTTCGGGCAGGCCTAGGTAGCGCTCCCGTATCTCGGACGCCCGGTCGCGCAGCGATTCGAGCCTGCCCCTCTCGACGATGTCGGACAGGCGCAGGTAGGAGAGGGCGTACTGGCTCTGCCGCCGCGAGGCGCCCGCCTCGGCCTGCCTGTACGCGGCAATGCGCGCGAAGTCGTACCGCGCCAGCAGATCCGCGTACAGCCCGCTGTAGCTGCCGAGCAGCATGTAGCGGCTCATCGGCTGGCCGTCGTCCGCGTAATACTCTATGTCGTAGCTGAAGCCCTGCGTCATGATCTTCTCGAGCGACAAAGCCCCGTTCTCCTCGTAGATCTCGCCCGCGTCCATGTTGAGGTTGCCGACGTTCGACAGCTTTGAGGGCGCGAAGACCGAATGAGTCTTGAGGCGGTCATACGAGATCGTCGCCTTTTTTTGGCTGGAGCTCAAAATGCGGTCGCTGGAATAGCGGATTATGTTCGGGATCAGCTCGGCCCTGCCGACGGGGTACGAGTCGCCCGCCATCGCCCTGAACAGGAAGATCGCGTGGCTGTCGATGTACTCTCCGGCGTCCGCGTCGGTTTCGGCGGCCCCGGACGAGTACAGCGCCCCGGGAGCGTCCTCGCGCCGGGCGAGCTCAAGCGCCATCTCCGCTATGTCCGGCTCCTCCGGCTCCTGCCGCCCGCCTTCCCCGCTTTCATCGCCTTCCCCGCTTTCATCGGCCTCATTGGGCTCTTCGCCCGATTCGCCGCCCGCGCCACTTGCGCCGCCTGCACTGCCGTTCTCACCCGTTTCGGCGCCTGCGCCGCCGTTCTCGCTCAAGCCGCTTTCCCCGCCTGATTCGCCCGATTCGCCAGACTCGCCGCCCGATTCGCCAGCGCCGTCGGCGTCGCCACCTGCCGCGTCCCATTCAGCCGCCGCCTCCGCGCTCGCCTGCGCAGCGCCCGCTTCGCCTGCCAGAGCCGCGCCGGCCCCTGCGCCTGCGTCAGTTCCATCCGGACCCGCGCCCGCGCCGCCCGACGCCTCCACGCCCGCCGCATCGCCGACGTCCGCGCCGCCTTGGCCTACACCAGCGCCGCTTGGGCCGTAGCCCTCGCTCTGGCCCATGCCGCCAGCGCCCCGGCCAGCGCCATTTTCGCCTTGGCCGGCACCGCTTTCGCCTTGGCCGGCGCCCGCGCCGCTTTCGGCCTCGGCCTTTTCGGCCATGTATTCCGCGTAGCCGCTCTTCCACGAATTGCCCGTGTATATGTCCTTGCCGTTCCCTTTGAGATACAGGCGCGGATCGTCCGTCCTGACGGTCATCACCTGGGTGTTGTTCAGCCGGACGGGCCCGGACAGAAAGCTCTCGCCGTCGGAGAAGCCCGTCGTGTTCAGTGCGAAATTGTCCACCCGAAAATAGTAAAACCTGTCGTAGTAGCTCATCGTGGCGTCATTGAACCTGTCGTACAGCCACTGCCACTGTATGGGGCCAGCCGGCACAGGCAGCAGCAGGACGACGGCGGCCAGCGCGGCCAGCAGGGGCGCGGCGGCGCCGATGAACCGGAACGGCCCGAACAGCGCGGATGCGTCGTGCGCGTCGCGCGCGCGGCTGTTCCTGAGATACACGCGCCAGATGCAGCCGACGGCCAGGGCGCCGAGGAACGCGAAAAACGGCAGGTTGCTCGAAAAAAAGCCGAAGCTCCACTGTATGCTGAACGTCGCGAAGCCGGACAGAAACAGCAGGGCGAACGTGTACTTCCTTATGACGAACACATACGCGAACAGGCACACGGCAAAGCATATCATCAGAAAAAGCCACAGCTCGTATTCGGGGTTTCTGGGGGAGCGTACCATGAAAAAGCCCGCGGCCCAGCCGATGAACCTCTGGGCGTAGAACGTCAGCCTGACGCGCATGTCGCCGAGCAGCCCGACCCTGTGCAGATGGTAGGCGTATGCCGCCAGCGCCGCCGCGCCCGCCAGCAGCAGGGCGTTGGCGACGGCGCGGCTGAACAGCAGCGCGGAGAGCGCCAGCAGAAAGCCCAGGCATATCAGAAACGTGGCGCCGGCCGGCATTTCGAGCCCCGAAGTTTCCGCCACCGCCCTCACTATGGAAAACGAGAGCGCGGCCGCCAGCGCCAGCTGGACGCAGTACGCCGGCAGGTTGCGCCGGCGCGCCTCCAGCATCTGCCTGAGCCTTTCCGGCGCCGTGCCGCGCCGCTCCCCGCGCAGCCCGCCGCCCGCCGCCGCCTTGCGCCCGCCGCCCTGCTCCGCGCCAGTGTCTGCCGGCGCCTTGCGCCCGCCGCCCGGCTTGCTCCTGCCGCCTTGCTCCGCGCCGGCCCTCGCCCCCGGCCTTGCGCTGTCGCGCTCGCCCCCGCCGAGTTCCGCGCCGCCCGGCTTGCGCCTGCCGCCCGGCTCCGCGCCGGCGCCCCCGCCGAGCCCCGCGCCGCGCCCCGCTTCACTGCGTTCCGCGCCGCTCTTTGCGCCGCGCCCCGAATTATCGCCCATTGTCACCGCCAATCCCGCTGCCCGCCGCCCGCCAGGACATCGCCAATCTCGCTCTCGTAGTCCAGCGCGTACAGATTCACCGCGCTCTTTTTTATCACGCTCGCCCAAAGCGTCGAATCCATGTATTTTCTGGCCTCGCACGCGTACAGCAGCGAAACGCTGCAGCCCTGCCCGGAGGCTTTCAGCATGCGATCCAGCAGCTCGCCCGACACCTTGGGCGTGATGACGCAGACGTTCTGCCTCTCCCCGCCGTCAATGCCCATGATGTCGAAGGCGCCGGCTATGTCGCAGTCCGCGTTGAAGCCCACGAACGCCAGCTCCTCGTACACCCGCTCAAACAGGCTTATGTCCGAAACGCCGCGCTGCACGCAGCCGTTCTCGAAATAGCACAGGCTCGCGCTCCAGTTTTTTCTCAGGAAGTAGAACACGACCGACACGGCGAGCTCGACGATCATGTCCTCCATCCTGAGCCGCGCCTCCGGCTCGCCCGCGATTTCGCAGAGGTTGAGCAGGATCGCGATCCGGGGCTTCGTTTCGCTCTCGTATTCCTTCGACATGAACGCCTGCGCGCGCGCGGACAGCTTCCAGTGGATCTTCCTCATGCCGTCGCCGTCGATGTAGCCGCGCACGTCGGACACCGACGACATGTCCTCGGACGCCTTGCCCGCGCTCAGGCTGCTGTCCATGCCGAACTGGCCGGCCGCGCCCAGGTCGTCTATCTCGGCCACCTGCGGGTACACGGCGAGGCCGGGCGCCCTGCCGCAGCGCACGTGCATGCTCAGCAGGCCCAGGAAGTCCATGACGCGGACGTCCAGCACGTTGACGTCGTAGTGGCCGCGGTACTTGCTCGTCATGCGCGTGGAGGACGCCACGCGCGCAAACGGCCCGACGGACAGCGACTCGCCGCCCGTCTCGTAGCTGAACTCGTCCAGCTTGGCGCAGGAAACGTGCACGTATGGCATGAAAAGCGGCGTCCTGTTGCTGATCTCAAGCGTCAGGACGACGCCCTCGCCCTTCATGATCTCGGTTCTGTCCAGAGCGCAGCCCGCCTCGCAGAAGCGCCACGCTATGACGGTGTAGGCGGCCGACGCGAGCATTGTCGCGGCGACGGTGTACAGCAGCAGGTACGGCACCTTGCCGCCGTAGAAAAAGACGAACGACAGCGCGAACAGCAGAACGAGTAAGCACAAAAGCCTGTTTTTTATCATAAGCCCGCCCGCCTATCTAGCCTGCCTCGCGGCGGCCTTGCCGCTGACAGGTATGTACGTGCCCGCGATGATGTCGCCCAGCAGGGTCTCCGCCTGCATGTTCTTCAGCTTCGCGTCCTGCCTGAGCTTTATGCGGTGGGAGAGCACGGGCGCCGCCATGTTTTTGACGTCGTCCGGGGTGCAGTAGTCCCTCCCGCAGCAGCACGCCCACGCCTGGGCCGCGTGGTAGAGCGCGATGGAGCCGCGCGGGCTTATGCCCAGCGCTATGTCCGGGTGGCTCCGCGTGCTTTGGACGATGCTGACGATGTACCTGCTCACCGCCGAGTCCACATACGTGCGCCGCACGATCTCCCGCGCGGCGACGATCTCCTCCGGGCTGGAAACGGGCGCCAGCTCGTCCAGCGGCGCTCCGGCGCTGAAGCGCGACAGCATGAACACCTCCTCGTCCGTCTGCGGATAGCCCAGCCTGACGCGCATGAAGAACCTGTCGAGCTGCGCCTCCGGCAGCGGGAACGTCCCCAGGTACTCGATGGGGTTCTGCGTCGCGAGCACCATGAACGGCTGCGGCAGCGCGTGCGAGCAACCGTCCACCGTGACCTGCCCTTCCTCCATGGCCTCGAGCAGGCTGGACTGCGTCTTGGGGGACGTCCTGTTTATCTCGTCCGCGAGCACGATCTGGCTCATGACGGCGCCGGGCCGGTACTCAAATTCCGCGGTCTTCATGTTGTACATCGAAAAGCCCGTGACGTCGGTCGGCAGCACGTCGGGGGTGAACTGTATGCGGCTGAACGAGCAGGATATGGATTTTGACAGCGCCGACACTAGGCTTGTCTTGCCGACGCCCGGCACGTCCTCGATCAGCGCGTGCCCGCCGCAGATCAGCGCTATGGCGACGTATTCGATCGTCTGGCGCTTGCCCACGATCACGTTCTGGATGTTGCCGACTATCCTGCCGACAAGCTCGTCCACCGCGACGCCGCCGCGAAAATCGCCCGCAAAGCCGCCCGCGGCGCCCGCGCCGTCCTGATAACCCTTTGTTGCCAATGGCCACGCTCCTTGCCCGATTGCGTTCGGGGGGTGTTATGCTTTTATTATACGCAATGCGCGGCGACAATGCCATAGCATATGGCGCTGAAACAAAAAATTAACATGTGCGCCAATATGCGCGCCGATATGCGCGAGCGTGCGCAAAATCGCGCGCGCGGGCAAATGATCAGCAAATAATCAGCAAATGATCCGCAAACTTTATTCTTCCATTCTGCGCCGTAATTGCGTATAATGAAATGGCGCCGGGCGTTCGGCGCGTTCGGCGCGGGCGGCGTCGGCGACGCTGGCAGCGCATTGCCCCATGCAGCGGCGGCATGCTGCCGTGCGCGGGCGGCGCGGGCGCGCATGTCGGGCGCTTGGGCGGGCGTCTCCCTAGCCGGGTGGTTGCCCGGCTTGGCGGTTGCCCGGCGCGATCGCTCGCATAATTTTTCGTGAATAATAATGGAGGATGGCAAAGGCATGGATGTGAAAATCGGCGTAATCGGATTCGGATGGATGGCGTTCCACCACTACAGCGAAATCATCCCCAAGGGCGAGGGGATTGAGGTTGCCTGCGCGTATGACATCGACCCCGCGCGGCTGGAATTCGCGAAAGAGCTCGGCATAAAGACCTACGACAGCCTGGACGCTTTGTTGGCCAGCGACGTCAACACGGTCCTCGTCGCGACGCCCAACGACGTCCACAAGAAATATGCCATCGCCGCGCTGCGCGCGGGCAAGCACGTAATCTGCGAGAAGCCCGCCACGATGAACGCGGGCGAGCTCCGCGAGATCGTCAAGGCGGCGGGCGAGTGCGGCAAGATCTTCACTGTCCACCACAACCGCAGGACGGACATCGACTTCCTCACCGTGAAGAAGGTCGTCGAGGGCGGTGCGCTCGGCAGGACGTTCTTCGTGGAGAGCCGCGTGCAGGGCGCGAACGGCATACCGGGCGACTGGCGGCGCGTGGCGTCGGCGGGCGGCGGCATGCTGCTCGACTGGGCCGTCCACCTGATCGACCAGCTGCTCTACATGTCGAAAAGCCGGGTCGTCCAGGTGTACAGCGTCATGAACTGCATAAACTACGACGTGGACGACAACATAAAGGTCTTTTTGCAGTTCGAGGACGGGCTGTTCGCCCAGGTCGAAGTCCTGACGGCCTGCTTCCAGCCGCTCCCGCGCTGGCACGTGGTCGGCAGCGACGGCACGCTGGACATACAGGGCTTCGCGGCGGACGGCTCGATCGTGCGCGGCACCGTCAAGGAGGTTGACTGGAGCCTCGACGCCGTCAAGCACGCGGCCGGGACCACGCGCACCATGCGCCCCCGCCCCGCGAGCACGATTGAAACGCTGGAGCTGCCCAAGGTGTCGGCGCAAAAGAGCGACTACTACCGGAATTTTCGCGCCGCCGTCAACGGCGAGGCCGAGCTGCTGGTCAAGCCGCAGGAGGTGCTCAGGGTTATCGAGATCTGCGACCTCTGCTTTGAGTCCGCAAAGCAGGGCAAGAGCATGAGCTGCAGCATATAGGCGGCATGAAATAGGAAAGATGCGCGGCTACAGGCGCGGGCGCGGCATTAATATACGGCTGAAGCCTGCGCGGCTGCATATAAACACGGCGGCGCGCCGCAACGCATGGCGGCGGGCATGGGGAGGTGCGACTTTGGGCACAGGCGTGACATTCATAGGATCGCTGACCGTCGATATTATTAAGATGATTGACCGCTACCCCTCGGCGGGGATGCTGAGCAAAATCGGCGAGATCAGCAGCTGCGTGGGCGGGCTCGCGGCCAACACGGCCATCAGCCTGAAGGTTCTCGACCCGGCCCTGGACGTCCGCGCCATGGGCATGATAGGCGACGACCAGAACGGGGAGCACATACTGCGGACGCTGGATTCGTATGGCATAGAGCGATCCGGCGTCCGCGCGCACCCGTCGCTGCCGACGTCGTTCACGGACGTCATGACGGACGCGGCCTCCGGCACCCGCACGTTTTTTCACCAGGAGGGCGCGTGCGCCGCATATGGATACGGCGACGTCGCGTTCGATCGCGTCGGCACGCCGCACGCGCACGTCGGCTACGCCCTGCTGCTCAAGAGCATGGACGCCCCTGACCCGGAATACGGGGCCGTCATGGCCCGCGCGCTTCACCGGCTGCAGTCGGCTGGGATAACGACGTCCATTGACGTCGTGAGCGAGTCGGCCAAGCGCTATCAAAAAGTCGTGATACCGTGCCTGAAGTACGTGGACTATATTTTTCTGAACGAAATAGAGGCGTCGGAGGTCACGGGGATTCCGCTTTTGCCCGAAGCGGGCGGCGAGCCCGCCGGGCCGGCCGCCGCCCCCGCTGCAGAGCTTGCTGCCGGCCCGGCTGCGGAGCTTGCCGTCGGATCGGCCGCCGGATCGGCCGCTGATTCGGGCGCAAGCTCGCCGGCGCTGGACGCGGCCATGCACGGAATGTGCGAGGCGCTGCTGTCCCACGGCGTCGGGAAGATGGCCGTCATCCACTCGCCGCGCGGCGGGTGGGCCGTGTCGGCAGCGGATCGCGCCAGGCATTTTTCGCCGGCGCTGAGGCTGCCGCCCGGCTTCATCAAAGGCTCCGTCGGCGCGGGCGACGCTTTCTGCGCCGGCATGTTGCAGGCCCTGCTGCGGGGCGCGTCAGGGACCGAGGCGCTTGAGACGGCCAACCTGGCCGCGGCGGCCAATCTGTCGCACAGCAACTCCATAAGCGGCATGCGCCCGCTCAGCGAGCTGCTGCGCGATCCCGTTCTGCGCGGGGCGCGGGAGCGCGCGGAGCGCAGGGACTGAAATATCGCAAGGCCCACATGGCCCGCAAGGGTCGCAGGAGCTGAGCAAGAGGAAAGGATTGAAGCGCCTGAAAAAGCTGAAACAAAGCATCCTATCCCCGGCGCGCGCGGCCTGCCTGGCATGCGCCGCCTTGCTCGCTTCGGCCGCGCCGATGGCGAGCGCGGGCGGCGCAAATAACGCGGGCGGCACGGGCGGTGCGGGCGCGGTTCCCGGCGTGGATGCCGCTTCTGGCGCGGGCGCGGCTTCCGGCGTGGATACCGTTGCCGCTTCTGGCGTGGGCGCGGCTTCCGGCGCGGGCGCCGCCGCTTTCGCGCTCAGGACGGCGATCATCCAGGACGCGTCGTGGAACATAGCGGCCGCCCACATATCGGAGCGCCTCCCCGGCGAGGGCATGTCGGATCCCAGCCTGGCGCCGATCGGGAAGACGACGAGCGGGAAGCGCTCCATGGCGCTGTACCGCTTCCCGCTCCCCGCAGGCGTCGCCGCGGAGGACGTCGTGTCCGCGCGCTTCTGCATCAGGCTCAAAAGCGGCAACGAGCCGAAGCTGGCCGCGCGGCCCGTGGGCGCGGGCTGGACGCCCACCTCGTGCTGGGACGACGTCGCCCCGTACATGCCGGAGGGCGCGCCCGGCGCCGTGTCGGAGCCGGCCGGCGATGGATGGCACAAGATCGACGTGACCGGCATGGCAAAGAGCTGGCTGTCGGGCGAGATCAATAACAACGGCCTCGCGATAGAGGAAACGCAGGCGGGCCGGCTGGCCCTGTACTATTCGAGCTACAACAACGACGGCGCGGACTGCCCCAAACTGGAGATCAGCTACGCGGAGCCGCTTGGCGGCGCGGGCCTTGGCGGCGCGACCCTTGGCGGCGCGGATCCTAGCGACGCGGGCTTTGGCAGCGGCGAGCCCGCAGCGCCTGCGGGCGCGGGCGCCACGCTAACGGCAACCGCAGGCGCGGGGGCTACTGCGGCCGCAGGGGCAGGGGCAGGGACAGAGGATGCGGCTGCGGCAAAGGCAGGCTCTGCGGCCGGATCGGGCGCCGCTGTCTCCGTGGGGACTTTGGCGGGCGGCGTCCGCAATGGCTTGGGCAACGGCGGCGGCGCGGACGGCGCCCAAAGCGGCAACCTGGGCAACGCCGGCAGCCTGGGCGATCCGCCGGGCGGCCTGGGCGGCGCCCAAGACAGCCTGGGCGAACCGCCCAGCAACCCGGTCAGCGCCAGCAACCTGGGCGAGTTGCCCGGCGGCCTTAGCAGCGCCGGCAGCCTGGGCGATCCGCCCGGCGGCAAATTCGGCAAATTCGGCTTCGAACCGCAGGAGGACGGGAACTGCATGTCATACGCCCTGCGCGACCTCGACGCGATCGCCTACGGCGATCTGATCGACGACACGCGTGCGTTTCAGGCCGCCTATGACGCGGGCGGCGCGGACGCCGCGCTGCAGTACGCCAAGCGGCAGGCCATGGCCTATGTCGAGCGCCACAAGGCCGCGCTTCTGATCGAGTCTTTCCGCGAAATCGACGGGTTCCAGGCCGCCATCGACGCCGACGCTGAGTATCGGATCGCCATGCGCGCCGGATTCCGCGACCGGGACGCGCGGCCCGGAATACAGGTGGACACTGATTTTGACTACCACTTCATGCTGCAGGTGTCCGACGGGAGCTGGGCCGAAAAAATGCCCGGCGAGCCTTCCCGGCTGGCGCCGGGCTCCAACCACGCCCTCGATCCGGGCAGGCACCCATGGACGCAGGGCTACGTGTGGGGCCATCTCAAGCGGAACGACTACTACGCGGGCGACACGGCGTACTTTGCCGTAAAAAAGGCGTCCGCCGCCTTCACGGAGCACAAGAAGGCGGCGGCGCGGCCTGTCACATGAATTTTCTGGCGACGTTTATTACGATGACGACAAGCGCGATGGCGATTGGCAGAACGAATATGATAAACACGAGAAACCAAAAGAGCAGCTGGTTCGCCCTTGACTTTTGGCTGTAGCCCCTCTGCGGCCCGACGTATTCGATCGGCTCGTTCTCGAATCTGTCCAGCAGCTCCCTCGCCCTCGCCAGCTCCGGCTGCGCGACGTAGAGGTTGAAGCCGGAGTGGGCGCTGTCGGCGGCCAGCAACGGCGAGAGCCTGCCGATGGGCTCGCACGGCTCTTTGAAGACCGCGAGGCCGCTCTTCGCGAACATCTCCTCGTAAGCCTCGGCCTCCATGCGATCCTTCGCCGCGAGAATGAATGCGTATTCGCGCCTTGCGGCGCTCTCGCCCTGTTCCGGGATTTCGCTTGCGCTGTTATCCATCCTAAAAAACCCACCTTTGCTTAGACCCTCGCCATGCGCCCTATCCGCACCGAGTTGAGCACGGCCAGCACGGCCACGCCCACGTCCGCGAACACGGCCACCCACATGTTCGCGAGCCCGGCGGCCGCAAGCGCGAGCACAATCGCCTTAACGCCGACCGCGAACACGATGTTCTGCACGACGACGCGCTTCGTGCCGTGCGATATCCTGATCGCCTCCGCGATTTTGGACGGCTCGTCGTTCATGATGACCACGTCCGCGGCCTCGATTGCGGCGTCCGAGCCGACGCCGCCCATCGCGAACCCCACGTCCGCCCGCGCCAGAACCGGAGCGTCGTTGATGCCGTCCCCGGCGAACGCGATTTTGGCGCCGGCGGCCTTGCCGCCGTCCAGCTCCTCGATCACTTCCACCTTCTGGTGGGGCAGCAGGCCCGAAAACACTTTGCCTATGCCGATTTTGGCGCCGACGGCCTGCGCGGTTTTCCCGTTGTCGCCCGTCAGCATCAGCACGTTCTTCACGCCGGCGCCGCGCAGCAGGCCCTCTATGCCATACGCGTCGCTCTTTATCTCGTCCTCCACGGCTATGCAGCCGCTGTACGCGCCGTCAACCGAAACAAACAGCACGGTGTCGGCGGCTTCGGGCAGCGCGCCCGCGCCTATGCCCTCAAGCTCCATGAGCCGCGCGTTGCCGACCGCGACGCGCCTGCCGCCCACGCTCGCGCGGACGCCGTGCCCCGCGACCTCCTCGCACTGCTTCACCGCGGACTCGTCCAGCCGCCCGCCGCCCGCCCGCTTGCCGTACTCGGCGACCACGGACTTGGCGATGGGGTGCGTCGAGAACATCTCCGCGTGCGCCGCGAGCCGCAGCAACTCGCCGGCGCCAATGCCGGCGCCAGCCGCGTCGCCCGATGCCGCGTCGCCAGCCGCCGCGCAGCTCGGCGCATTGCCAGCCGACGCGCAACCCGCCGCGCTATCTGCGGCACGGCCCGCCGCACCATCGGCCGCATCGCCCGCCGCGCTTCCAGGCGCCGCATTGCCAGCTCCCGCATCGCCAGACGCAGCCGCCCGCGCACCCGCCGCCGGCGTTATGGCCGTCACGCTGAACACGCCTTTCGTGAGCGTCCCCGTCTTGTCAAACACGACGGTTTCGACCTTGCTCAGCGCGTCCAAGTAATTGCCGCCCTTCACGAGGATCCCCCGCGCCGAGGCCGCGCCTATGCCGCTGAAGTAGCTGAGCGGCACGGACAGCACGAGCGCGCACGGGCAGGACACGACGAGGAATATCAGCCCCCTGTATATCCACGGCTGAAAACTGGGCGCCCCGCCGCCCGCCGCGGCAATGGCTATCGGCGGGATCACGCTTATCAGCGCCGCGACGGCCATGACGGCCGGCGTGTACACCGACGCGAACTTCGTGATGAACTTTTCCACGGGCGCCTTCTTGGCCGCCGCGTCCTCCACCATGTACAGAATCTTGGACACGGTGGAGTCGCTGTACGCCTTGTCGGCCCGCACCGTCAGCAGGCCGGACGTGTTTATCGACCCAGACAGCACGGCCGAGCCGCGCTCGACGCGCACGGGCACGGACTCGCCCGTCAGCTCCTTCATGTCCAGGTACGACTCGCCGTCCAGCACCTCGCCGTCCAGCGGCACGCGCTCCCCCGGCCTGACGGCGACGCTCTGCCCGACCTCCACGTCCTCCGGCGGCACCTGCCTCAGCCCGCCATCCGTGACCAAGTTGGCGAACGCGGGCTTGATGTCAAGGAGCTGGCTGATGGACGCCCTGGATTTGTCAACGGCCCTGTCCTGAAAATACTCGCCGACGCGGTAGAATATCATGACCGCGACAGCCTCCGGGTACTGGCCGACGGCAAACGCGCCCGCCGTCGCGACGACCATCAGGAAGTTCTCATCAAATATATACCCATTTTTGATGTTCTTAAATGCCGAGCGCAGAACTTCCTCGCCTATCAGCAAGTATGATGCGATGTACAGCGCCAGCATGGGCGCCAGCGGCAGCGGGGCGGCGGCCAGCTCGCCCGCCAAAGTTGCGGCCAGCAGGCACGCCGCGCCGGCCGCCAGCTTCAGGAGCCTCGCGCGGCTGCGGATGGCCTGCGGCAGGGCAAAGCCGCGCACCGCCCGCCTAGGCGCTTGGCCGTCCGCACGCCCCGCCTCGGCACCGCGCTCCAGCCCCAGTTCCGGCGCCGGCCTCGGCTCCAATTCTGCCTCCAACCCCGGCGCCAGCGCCGGATTCGCCCCCGCTCCGCGCCCGTGCGCGTGGGCATCCGCGTGGTGGTCATGCGCGTGTCCGTGCGCCTGCGCATGTTCGCCTGCGCGCCCGTGAGCAACTTCGCCCTCGTGTTCGCCGTGCTCGTGCGCGCATTCGTGGGCGTGCGTGTGCCCGTACTCGCGCTGGGCCGCGCCCGCGCCCGCGAGCGCCTGAGCGCAATCGCCATGCAGGCCGGCCTCCGTCCCGGCGATCGCGCCGGCCTGGGCGCCTGCGGAACCTGCGGCATATTCGCCTGCGGAATCTGCGGCATGGGAGCCGGCCGTCTGCCCGCCGCCGGCCGCTCCGGCCTGGGCGCCGCCGCCCTGCGGGGCCGCCCGCCTCGCGCCGCTGTGGCACAGCGGCTTCACGACAATGCCTTCCTCGATGTTGCCGATGAGGCCGTTGATTTCGCGATAGAGCTCGTCGCAGGATTTTTCGCCCCCCGCGAAAAACGTGAGCTTCTTGAACGCGTAGTTCATCGTGACCTTCGATAGCCCGGCCAGCCGCTGCACCCGGTTCTCGATTTTTTTTGAGCAGTTGGGGCAGCACAGCCCGTCCAGCTCGTATTCGTGCCTTATAACCGCTTCCATGTCGTCCTCCTTCTGTTGTTGCGGCGCCGCCTTCGCGCAGGCCGCGCCGTTCACTCCTGTATGTGGTTTAGGCCCTGGTCGAATATCTTCCTCACATGCTCGTCGGACAGCGAGTAATAGGCGATCTTGCCGTCCTTTCTGTACTTCACGAGCTTTGCCTGTTTCAGCACGCGCAGCTGGTGCGATATTGCGGACTGCGTCATGGACAGCGTCTGCGCCATCTCGCCGACGGACATTTCGGACAGGAACAGCGTCTGGATTATCCTTATGCGCGTGCTGTCCCCGAACACCTTGAAAAGCTCCGCCAGATCGTACAGCTCCTCGTCGGACGGCATGCGCTCGATGACGCGCGTCACCTTGTCGGCGCCGCTG
>JAISFK010000121.1 GCA_031263625.1 Clostridiales bacterium | reverse complement strand
GCAGGCGAAGACTGCGGACCCGGAGAACGGGGGATCGGAGATCAAAATGTGGATTGCGTATGCGCTCCTGTCGGCGCTGTTTGCGGCTCTCACCTCAATACTCGCCAAGGCGGGCCTCGAGGGCGTCAATTCAAACCTGGCGACGGCCATCCGCACGGCGGTCGTGCTCGTCATGGCCTGGGGCATCGTGCTCGCGACCGGGAGGCAGCACGACATTCCGGAGATATACTGACGAGCATTTGAATTTTCCATTAACGCGAGTCAGTAATACTCGTTTCCTCTGTCCGACCGCAAATTGCGGTCGGAATTCCCAATCGAACACGAGTATAACGCGCAGGGCGTGGGCGTTCCTGTGCGCGTCGGGAGCGGCGACCGGGCTTTCCTGGCTGTTTTACTTTAAGGCGCTGCAAATTGGCGAGGCCTCGAAGGTTGTGCCGATAGACAAATTCAGCGTGGTCATATCCATGGCGCTGGCGTTTGTCTTCCTTGGGGAGGACGTGACGGCCAAAACCGCGATCGGGGGGCTTTTGATCACGGCCGGGATGCTGGCAATGATTCTGTGACTGCTCGATTCTGTGATTTTGCTTGACACATACCATGCGTACTATGCATACCATGCGTGCATGCGCTGTTGCCAAAGCGGCGGGCGCGTGGTAAAATGCCCTTGGCGAAATGGCAATTTGCCGCTGTCCATGAGCGCAGCGCCGCGCACCTGTTTGCGCGCGCTGCGGCGCACATGGCGGTGCGCATAACCGGAGCCAAAGGCGGGCAAAGCAGGCAAGCAGGGCAAATGCGGCAAGAGCGAGCGATGTTGGCAAGGAGGGCGCGATGAAAAAGCTTCATACAGCTGGAGCGGCGGGCGAGGCCGGCGCGGCATGCGCGGCAGGCGAGGCCGCGATTGCGCCCGATTCCGAGCCTTCGCCGGAGCCAGCCCCCGCGCCCGTCGAGTGCTCCGTGATTGTGCCGCTGTACAACGAGGAGGCCGTCATAAACGAAACGTGCAGGCGGCTGAAAGAGGTCATGGACGCCTCCGGATCGCCATACGAAATCCTGCTCGTCAACGACGGCAGCCGCGACAGAACCGCGCTGCACGCCGCCGAAATATGCAGGCGCGACCGGGCGTTCAAGCTGATCTCGCTTTCCCGCAATTTCGGGCACCAGGTCGCGATATCGGCGGGCATGGACTACGCCGCCGGCAGCGCGGTCGTCGTCATCGACGCGGATCTCCAGGACCCGCCCGCCGTCATACCGGACATGCTCGCCAAATGGCGCGACGGCTATGAGGTCGTCTACGGCAAAAGGCTGCGCAGGGAGGGCGAATCGCTGTTCAAAAAGCTGACGGCCCGCTTTTTTTACCGCTTCCTGAACAGCATGACGGATGTTGACATCCCGGCCGACGTCGGCGATTTTCGGCTGATCGACAGAAAAGTGTGCGACGCCTTCAAGCGGATAAACGAGAGAAACCGCTATGTGCGCGGCCTTATCGGCTGGCTCGGCTTCAAAACCGCGGAAGTCGAATTCGTGCGCGAAAAGCGCTTCGCGGGGGAAACCAAGTACCCGCTGCGCAAGATGGCGCGGTTCGCGCTGGACGCCATCATCTCGTTCTCGCACAGGCCGCTGAAGCTGGCGTCGTACATGGGGCTGCTGATGTCGCTCCTGAGCTTTCTGTACCTGCTTGTCGTCATATGGCAGAGGGTCTTTACGGACACGACCGTCACGGGCTGGGCCTCGTCGCTGGCCGTGAGCCTGTTCTTCAACGGCATAACGCTGATCATGCTGGGCATCGTCGGCGAGTACATAGGGCGGGTGTACGACGAGGTCAAAGGCCGGCCGCTCTATATAGTCAGCCGCACGGAAAACATGGCGGAGGCGGAAGCGGACGGAGGGCGGAATGAGGATGCGGGCAAAGCGGCGGGCCGCAGACAGCGATAACAGAGGATAGAACATAGATAGCATGTAGACAGCACATAGATATTATGATGAAGCATAATTTACGGACAGGGGGATAATGCATTTTGGGAAACGGCTATGACAGCAATGGCGGCAAGCGAGAGGACGGCGGCGCGGCGGCAGGCACCGGCAAAGCGCCGGGCGGCGGCGGCAACAGCAGCGGCGGCGCGGCGGATCGGGCCGGCGAGGCGCTGCCGAGAATCCGAATCGGGATCGAGGGCATGGGCGATATCGTCGTGGAGCTGTACCCCGGCAAGGCGCCGCGCACATGCGAAAACTTTCTGAAATTGGCGGGCGAGGGGTTTTATGACGGGCTTATTTTCCACCGCGTCATAGAGAACTTCATGATACAGGGCGGCTGCCCCGACGGCACGGGCCAGGGCGGGCCGGGCTACTCGATCAAGGGCGAGTTTTCCGGAAACGGCTGCGCTTCAAACGACATCGCGCACGAGCGGGGCGTAATTTCGATGGCCCGGTCGGCGGCGCCCGATTCCGCGGGCAGCCAGTTCTTCATCTGCCACAGGGCCGCGCCGCATCTGGACGGCAACTACGCGGCTTTCGGCAAAGTCGTGGAGGGCATGGGCATAGTTGACGAAAT
>JAISFK010000069.1 GCA_031263625.1 Clostridiales bacterium | reverse complement strand
GCGCCCCCGGCCCCCGCCTCCGGCTGCGCCGCGTCCGGCACGACGCCGCTGTTGCCCGGTATGTCCGCGGACACTATGACGTCCAAAAACGCGTCCTGCACGCCGACCACGCCGTCGGGCAGCGTCACGACGACGCCGACGTGGTGCAGGCCGGTGTTGAGATCCGTCACGCTGGCCACCGCCGTGATCATGTCGGGCGTCACCGCGTTCAGATCGTTGGTCTTGCCCTTCAGGATGATCGGGATCTCGCTCTGGACTATCTCGTACTTGTACCGTCTGTTCTCCCGCGCGTCTATCAGCTGGATGTTCGAGCGGCTGATGTAAAACTCGCGGTACTCGTAGCGCGCGATCTCGATATCGACCTGCGCCTGGCCAAGCGGGTTCTTGGACGCGGTCAGGCTCACGCCGCTGGGCAGCACGAGCAGCTTGGACAGCGACACGCTCTGCCTCGCGGACGTGATGTCCACCAGCTCCGTGAAGACGCTGTCCACGCCCTCCAGCGCCTCACTCGTCCCGTTGACGAACACGGTCGCGGGCGTGACCTCGCAGTCCAGCATGTAGTATTCCTCCGCGGCGTTGCCCGTTATGGCGGGCTGCACGGGCACCTCCTTGGATATCTCGAGGCTGACCTCCACGCTCTGCTCCCAGTCGATCACGGGCATGGCCTCCCCGGCGCTGTCGATGACCTTGCTCTGCAAGTACGCCGTCCGGTTGCCCGCCAGATCCGACAGATCGACGCGCAACTCGACGCCGGCCGCCTGGTTGACGAGCGACTCCCTGCCCCGGATCCTCTGCGTGCGCGGGACCATCGTGTAGCCGGTGAGCTCGTAGCCGTCCGCCGGCTCGCCCTCCCAGATCGGCGATATGTCAAACTGGTTCGCGGTGATGCTCTCGACGCTGATGTCTATTTCCTCCGGCTCCATGCGCAGCACGGATATGTTTTTCGCGTCCACCACGCTGAGATCCAGCTTCACCCTCTTTTCGCCCCGCTCCTCGATCTTGCCAAAATCCAGCGACACGTCGAAATTGCCCTGCGTCAGCCCGCCCAAGTCTTCCTCCCTGCCCTTCACGTACACGGTCACGCCGGGCGCGATGGTTTCGTTCATGAGCACGAGCCCCTTGCCCTCAAGCGAGCTCTGGTTCTTTTGGGTCAGCAGGACGTAGAATGAGCGCTCGGAGGCGGGGTTGAGGTTCGTGTTGATGAACAGCCATATCACAAGGGCCGCGAGGACGGAAAAAAGCAGCCTGAACGCAAATATGCCCTGCAGCTTTGAAAAAAGGCTCTGTTTTGCCTGACCGCCCTTGGGATTGTTAGCCACTGGTATTCCTTTCCGCTGGCTCGCGCTAGTTGTCGCGTTTTTTGCCGGCCTTGCGATCCGCCTCGGCCTCGGCCCCCGGCTCCGGCTCCGGCTCCGGCGCGGGCTTCGGCCCCGCCTCGGCCTTTTGGGCCTTGGGAGGCTTGGGCGCCTTGCGCTCCGCCCGATCCGCCTTGGACGCCTTTCGCTCCGCTTTTTGCGCCCTGCGATCCGCCTTGGGCTTTGGCGCCTTGGGCTTTGGCGCGAATATCGGCAGTATCTTGGGCTGCGCGGCCATCTCCGGCATCCGCTCCCACAGCGCCGCTTTCAGCGCCTCCGGGGACAGCCCCCGCTGAATCGCGCCGTCCTGAATGAGCGATATCATGCCCGTCTCCTCGGAAACGACGATGGCCAGCGCGTCCGAGCCCTCGGTGACGCCGATCGCGGCGCGGTGCCGCGTGCCCAGCTCCTTGTTTATCTCGGCGTTCTCCGAGAGCGGCAGGTAGCACGTGGCGGCCTTTATCCTGTTGTCGCGTATGACGACCGCGCCGTCGTGCAGCGGCGTGTTGGGCGTGAATATGTTGATCAGCAGCTCCGCCGTCACGCTGGAGTTTATCGCGATGCCCGTGCTGATGATGTCGCCGATCTTCGTCTCCTTCTCGACCACGATCAGCGCGCCCGTGTATGTCTTCGACAGCTCCGAGCACGCCTTCACGAGCGCGTCGATCGTGCCGATCGTCTCCGTGTTGCCGGTTTCCGTGGCGAAAAAGTCCTTGAGCGAGCTCCGGCCGATCTGCTCCAGCCCGCGGCGCAGCTCCGGCTGGAAGATGATCAGCACGCCTATGGCCATGACGCTGAACGTGTTGTTCAGCACGAACGACAGGGACTTGAGCTCAAAGAGGTTGCTGAACGCCGTGATCACCAGTATGAGCAGTATGCCTTTGGACAGCTGCCACGCGCGCGTGTCCCTGACCAGCTTGAGAAGGACGTAGATGAAATACGCGAAGATGGCGATCTCGACGACGGCCCTCGCCACGTCCATCGCCCCGTCGAACCGAATGAAGAAAACATCGCTTATGAAGCTGGCCACACTGTCAAAATTTACCGCGTCCACAGCACCTCAGCCCTAAAATTATTCCTATGCATGGAATTTATTCAAACCGATATCATCCATATAATGCTTAATTGTATTATATATGACCATCAAATAAAACAGCTAATCAGCAAAAAAATGTTAAATTTTAATTACCCCCGGCTTACGGCCCCGCAACGCCCCTCAACACGCCGCGCATGGCCGGCCCCATGCCCAACCGGCCCCGCGACGCGCCCAGCCGGCGCCATGCCAAACTAGCGCGGCGCACAGCTCACAGCCGCGCGCCGCGCGCAACACGCCGCTCCAGCCCGCGAGCGGTGCGTCGCAGCCTCAGCCTCAGCCCGCGAGCAGGTGGCGCGATAGCGCCCGCAGCACGTCGCCTATCACGACCGGCTTGCCGAGATGGCTGTCCATGCCCGCGCTCAGCGCCATGTCTATGTCGTCCTTGAACACGTTGGCCGTCATGGCGATGATGGGCACGGTCTTCGCGCCGGGCGCGGCGGACGCGCGTATGCGGCGCGTCGCCTCGTAGCCGTCCATCTCCGGCATCTGTATGTCCATGAGGATCAGATCGTAGCCGCCGCCCTTCGCCTCGAACATCGCCACGGCCTCCCTGCCGTTCTCCGCCAGCTCGATCGCGAGGTTCGTCGGCTCCAACAGCGCCGTGATGATCTCGCGGTTGATGTCAATGTCCTCGGCGATCAGGATCGTCTTGCCGGAAAAGTCCGGGTTCTCGGCGCCCGCCGCGCCGCCGCTCTGCTCGGCCGGCTCGCTGCCGCGCTCGAGCGCGACCTCGAACGTGAACACCGAGCCCTTGCCCACCTCGGAGCTGGCCCATATGCGGCCCCCCATCAGCTCGACAATGCGCTTGCTGATGGACAGACCGAGGCCGGTCCCGCCGTACTTCCTGGATATGCTGTTGTCGGCCTGCTCGAACGACGAAAACAGGCGGGACATCTGCTCATCCGTGATGCCTATGCCCGTGTCGGACACGGACACGCGAACCGCGCACTTGCCGTCCTCCTCGCGCTCGAGCCGCGCCTCGAGGCGGATCCTGCCGCCGTCCGGCGTGAACTTTATCGCGTTCGACATCAGGTTGGCCACGATCTGGGCGAGCCTCTGCCTGTCGCCCCGGAAATACTGCGGCAGCGCGGCGTCGATCTCCGACGCGAACAGCTGGCGGCGGTTCTCGATGTTGCTGTTCATGATGGTCGCGATCTCGCTGACCATGAGCGGGAAGTCGAACGTCTCCACGTTCAGCTCCAGCTTGTCCGCCTCGATCTTCGACATGTCGAGTATGTCGTTGATCATGCCGAGCAGGTGCCTGGAGGCCGCGTCGATCTTCTTTATCCCCGCCTTGTAGTCGCCCATGCTGTCGGAATTGGCGAGCAGCGTCGTCACGCCGATGATGGCGTTCATGGGCGTGCGCATCTCGTGGCTCATCTGCGCGAGGAAGTCGCTTTTCGCCTTGCTCGCGGCGTCCGCCTTTATCCGCGCCCTTATGAAAAGCCCGCTGATCCCCTTGATCACAAAGCCGATGAACGCCCCGGAGACGACTATGGAGATGACGTTGTCCGCGTAGCGCTGGAACGTGTCGAGCCCCATGATCAGCTCCGGCCTGTGCCTGTCGATGACGTAGCACGCCACGATTGTGCAGATGTGCGCGCCCATGTGCAGGTAGAAGTGCGCGCCGTCCGACAGCAGCACTATCAGGATCATCGTCAGCACGAAGTACGCGGCGATCCCGCTCATGCTGCCGCCGTTTATGAAAAACATCAGCGGGAAGAGCAGGTCGCAGTAGCACACGATGGTCATCCAGCGCCCGAAGCCGAAGGCCCCGAACGTGTTGCATATCATGAAAAGCGCGGCGGCGCCCACGATCATGACGATCTTCACGGCCATCATGAAGATGTTGGAATAGTAGATGGCGTGCCCGATCGCGGACGCGAGCAGCGCGAATGTGCCGACTATGCAAATAAGGTTGAGCACGCTCGCGTCAAAATCAAGGCTGTCTGTGAATACGTATGTGTCCAAAAAGTCGCGAATGCGCTTCTTCATTCTGTTGTAAAACTCCTTGCTTGCTTCCTTGCTTTCTTGCTTCTTTGCTGAGTTGCTTCTTTGCTGAGTTGCTTCCTTGCCCGCTTCCTATGCGTATATGCCCTTCGCCACGCACTCGCGCGCGCGCTCCGCGTCCTTGCCGCCCGACCGCAGCGCCGACTCGACAAACTCAGGGTGCGCCATGACAAAGGCGCGCATGGCGCCGCGCGGATCCTGCATGTAGCGCCGGATCAGCTCGCGCTGCCGCCCGTTGATGCGCCCCTCGGAGAGCAGCCTGTCAAACAGCTCCGGCGTCATCGACACGAGCGCATGGTGCCTTATGCCGAGCGCCGCGAGCGCCGCGCCGCCGCCCTGCGCCCTGTCAACCACGGTCAGGCTGTCGGTCAGGCGCGCGCCGGCCGCCGCCACTGCGGGCGCCCATGCCCGCGTGTAGCTGGACGCCTCCGTTACCAGGTCGGACACGTGCAGGCAGCGCTTCCCCGCCAGGCTGCCCGGCGCGACGGGGGCGCCGCCAAGCGCCGCCGACATGTCCTTGAATATGGCGAGGTGCGGCTTGCGGAACAGGTGGGCCGCTATGATCGAGAATATCCAGTCCCTGCGCTCGCCGCCGGATATTATGTCGATCCCGTCCATGTCGATGCGGGCCCTCATGTATTCGGCCATGCAGTCGGCGGCCTTGCGGAACAGCCCGCCCTCGCCGTACTCCGCGAGAATCCTGGCCGATATGGCGCCCTGAGCGCCCAGTCGGCCTGTCTTGGCTGCGGCTGCGTCGTCGATAAGCGCCAGCAGCTCGTTGGCCCTGGCCTCGCCGCCAAACAGAAACTGCGTGTTGTTGTAGAACGGGCCTATCGTGGCCGACGTGTACCAGAACGGCCTGTCCTCCGGCGCGATGCGCAGGGCGTCCGATTCGAGCAGCAGCGCCGTTATTCTCTCGCCGATTCTTTTGTCCATTCCGTCTTCGCCTTCGCCCATTATCCTGCCTTCGCCCATTCTTTTATCCATTCCGTCTTCGCCCATTCTTTTGTCCATTTTGCCTTCGCCGTTTATTCTGCCTTCGCCCATTCTATCTTCTGGCCTCCTCGTTATCGCGCTCCCCAATGCTCTCGTGCGGCTCCAAATCCTTCGCGTCCGGCGAAAAGATCAGCGGCTTCCCGTTCTCGCCGTCCGGCACCATGTCCCCGTCCTTCGCGCCAAGCCCCCGCGCGCGCAGCCGCGTGTCGATAAGCTCGCTGAACAGCGTGTGCAGCACCGCGACCACGGGCACGCCGGCCAGCATCCCAATAAACCCGAACAGCCCGCCGCCGACGATAATCGCCGCCAGCACCCACAGCGCGGACAGCCCCGTCGAGCTCCCCAGGATTTTTGGCCCCAGTATGTTGCCGTCAAACTGCTGCAGCACGATGATCATGACCGTGAACCACAGCGCGCTCATGGGGTTGACGATCAGCAGGATCATGGCCGACGGGATGGCCCCGATGAACGGCCCGAAGAACGGGATGATGTTCGTGACCCCCACTATCACGCTGATCAGCAGGGTGAACGGCATGTCTATGAACAGCCAGTCCATGAGCGACATCAGCACGAAGCATATTATCCCTATGCACGCGCTGTCCAGCAGCTTCCCGCTGATAAAGTTCGTGAACACGCTGAGCGACAGCTTCTGTATGCGCACGACTATGTCGGCGGCGCGCGGCGGGCACAGCGCGTACAGCCCCCTGCGGCACTGGTGGAGCAGCTGCTCCTTGCCGGACAGCATGTATATGGACGCGATCACCGCCGTCAGTATGCTGACTATGCCAGAGCCTATGCGCATGGATATGTTGAGTATGTTGGGCAGCAGGTCGCGCGCCATCGCCAGTATCTGGTTCAGCAGATCCTCATACGACAGCAGGAACTGGTCAACGCTGTCGGCCTCGATCGCGAACTGCCTGCCTATCCAGTCCATGAGCTCGTTGAGGTTGTCCAGGTAGCTGCCGGCGTTGCCGAGCAGCGTGACTATGCTCTCGATCACCTGCGGGAGTATGAGCCACAGTAGCAGCGCGAGCACGATCAGCGTGGACATGTAGGCGGCGAGGATCGACAGCACGCGCTTGTGGCGCAGCCGCGAAAAGAGCTTGCGCTCAAAGAAGCGCGTCGGTATGCCGAGCAGGAACGCGATGACGGTGCCCAGCAGGAACGGCGACAAAATGCCCAGCAGCCGGTCGAACGCGGCCTTTAGCCCCGAAATGTGCAGAAAAGCGAAATAGAGCAAAATGCCAAAGCCGACCACGGCGATATTCGCGAGAATCCTCGCGCTGAAAATGCCCCGCCTTTTGTTTTTCATAGCCCTCACCCAATCCTCTGCTGCTTGCGTTCCAACTGTCACTGCTCTCCAGCCGCCGCGCCGGCCATCGCTACTCCGGCCACCGCTGCCGGGCGCATGGCGCGCGCGCCGTTGCCCGCCGCGCCCAGGCATGAGCCCCTGTCACTGCCAGGCGCGCAACGCTCCCACTATCTCGCGGGCCGACCTGTGCCCGCAGGCCCTGCAATACGCCTCGATGCCCGACGCCACCTCGATGCAGGCGGCGGGATCGGCGAAGCTGGCCGTGCCGACCATGACTGCGGACGCGCCGGCCAGCATGAACTCCACGGCGTCGGCGCCGCTCGATATGCCGCCCATGCCTATCACCGGGATGCCGACGCTCGACGCGGCCTCCCACGCCATTCTCACGGCGACCGGCATGACGGCCGGGCCGGACAGCCCCCCCGTGTTGTTCCTCAGCACGGGCCGCTTCGCGTAGATGTCTATCTTCATGCCCAGCAGCGTGTTGATGAGCGACACGGCGTCCGCGCCCTCGCGCTCCGCCACCCGCGCAAGCGCGCCGACGCCGCCGACGCCCACGTTGGGCGTCAGCTTGACGATCAGCGGCTTTTTGCAGAACGGCCGCACAAACGAGACGATCTCCGCAAGCCCGCTCTTCGTGGCGCCAAAGCTTATCCCGCCCTCTTTCACGTTGGGGCACGACACGTTCAGCTCTATGGCGTGGACGGGCGTTTCGGACAGTATGCGGGCCATCTCGCGATAGTCCTCCTTCGAGCTGCCCGCCACGTTGGCTATGACGGCCAGGCCGCCGTGCCGCAGCAGGCGCGGCAGCTCGCGCTGCGCGAAAGCCTCCACGCCGGGGTTTTGCAGGCCGACGCTGTTCAGCAGGCCCGCCGGCGTCTCCGCGAGCCGGGGCGGCGGGTTGCCCTTGCGGGCCTTTAGCGTCAGCCCTTTCACGGATATGCCGCCCAGCCTGTCCAGATCGACGTACTCCCCGTATTCCTCGCCGAACCCGAACGTGCCGGACGCTGCGATGACGGGATTTTTGAGGCGCATGCCGCAGATGTCC
>JAISFK010000444.1 GCA_031263625.1 Clostridiales bacterium | reverse complement strand
CGCGCGCTGCTCGGCCTTGACGCTTTGCAGGCGCTCGCGCCACGCAGGCAGCTCGTCGGGGGTGATCAGCACGCGCGGATGCACGCCGGGCGCGGGAGTCGCCACTTGGCCGGGCGCGGCGCCGCCCGCCGTGCCGGCAAAAGTTTCGGCGCCGTTGCGCGTCATGCTGTCGACCGCGTAGCCGTCTTCATGCTCGCTGAATGTGAACACGTCCTTCTGCCCCGGCCACTCCACGGTCAGCGTGTTGCCGTCGAATGAGGTTTCCGGCAGCGCCTCGCCGTTGCGGTGCGGGATCAGCAGCGTCCTGAACGCGGGCGCGACGGCCTGCGCGGTGATAACCACCCGCTTGCCGTCGCCGTAGCTCGCAGTGGATTCGGACACCTCCTGCGACCGCTGAATCAGGTATGTCTCCAGCTCCCGCTTGGACGCGGCGGGGGTGGATCCGCCCTCCAGAGAGCGCACGAGCAGGCGGGGCGAATCATCCTGTTCGTCGGCGACGCCTAAAACTATGTCCTTGCCGGCCGCGCCTTTCGCCTCAACCTCGTTTGGCACCTGCATCATCCACTGGTATTCGTGCGCCGCATCGTCCTTCTGGATGTCGTCCGTTACGAGCGCGTATGAGTGATCGCCGCGTATCAGCGACGCGGAGCGGAACGCCTTTTCCATCGTGCCGGTCTGCGCCTCCATCGACGGGTTGTTGC
Source organism: Clostridiales bacterium (assembly GCA_031263625.1). Lineage (GTDB taxonomy): Bacteria > Bacillota > Clostridia > WRLR01 > WRLR01 > JAISFK01. The sequence goes on along the minus strand of JAISFK010000444.1, from coordinate 12,439 downwards.
TCGTAGCGATGCCGCCCGGTATATACCACGAGTATCCCTTGTTCCTGTCCGTCCCTATGCGGCTCGTGCCCGCCTCGCGAAATTCCCACGGGTGCTTCGCGTCCGCCACGGCGGCCATGCCCAGCGGCTCGGAGACGGCGCTGACCAGCTCGCCGGAGGTTGGGAAGAACTCCTGCCCCTTGCCGTCGATGATTACCTGGTTGTGCATTGTCGCCTCGGAGATGCCCATGCCCCTGTCTATCGCCCATTTCTGCCCCATGGCGGTCAGCGTGAAGTCGCCCGCGTTGGAATGGGCGTGGCCCGACCCCTCGAAGTTGTCCACGTTCGCGCGGAACATCAGCTTGGCAGCGTCCTTTGACCAGTCGGAGCGCGCTGAGGGGTGCCCCCTGTATTCCTCCCAAAAGTCGAGCGACAGCCCCAGCGCTTCCGGATCCCAGGCGATCTCGCCATTGCCGTCGAATGTGTCGGCGAGTATTCCCCACTGGGTGTATTCGCACTCGGCGGGCGCCACGCCGCCGCCGCCGTTCCAGTCCATGGCGTAAAGCACTGCCATCATAAGGTCGCCCCTGCTGCCGATCCCGCTGTAATCGTCCTTGATGCGGTTGCGGTAGACGAAATCGAACACCGGGTCGTCCGGCCAAAGGTTTTTGCGCAAAAAGTACGCGGTCATGGAACCGCCCAAATCGTTCACCGTGTCCCCGACCATGGAAAACGCGTAGCCGTATGGCTCCATCTCGTAAAAATACCAGTCGTCCATCTTCTCGTAGTTGGTGCCCTTTACCACCGCGTCGTAGTCCCCGCGGTGAACCAAGGCCGCCAGCGCCTCGGAGCCGAAGTGCATCCCGTAATGGTAGTAGTGCATGTCCTCGATGGGGTAGCCGGACGGGTGGATGCCGTAGGTCAGAAAGTCGCGCATGAGCGTCTTGCCCTGCTCGTACAGATCCGGCCTGTAGCCCTGCTCGCCCTCTATGCACAGGTTGAGGGTCACGTTGTGCATGCCCGCGCCCATCCAGTTGTAGGTGCGCCCCTGGGGCAGGGTGTCCGGCTCCATGCCGTAAAGGTACTGCGTGGGGGCGAGCATTTTGGCGATTATCGACCGCGCCAGGTCGCGCTGGCCGTCCGTCATGTAGTTGTAAAGGAAATCATAGACATAGCCGTGGTACGCGCCGGTTTGGGTGCCCAGATTGGGGAAAGTGGTGATGGCGCCGCTTATTCTCGTGTTGCTGATCGCGCCGTCCAGCGTCAAATTCACGGAATGGTACGCTTTCGCGAGCTCCGCCCCGGCAGCCGCGTCGTCGCGCGCCAGAATGTCTATGGACTCGAACAGGAATGCGTAGAAGAAATTGCCGAGCAGCCACTCCTCGAGGCTGTCCTCCGGCGCGTATGCGGCTATCTCCTGCGCGTCGCCCCCGACCAGAATGTCATACAGCCGGCGCAGCGGCGCGTCCGCGTTCATCATGGATTCGCCCGCCCACAGGCGGAGCGCCGCGAGCGAGCGCTGGCCGGACGGCGTGTTTTTCAGGCGCTCGCGCCACGCCGGCAGCTCCCCGGCGGTGATCAGCACGCGCGGGTGCTCGCCGATCGCGGGGACGCCAACCACTTTCAGCGCCGGTTCCTGAGCGGCCGCCGGGCTGTCGCCGGAGGGCGGGGCCGGATCGGCCAGGGCCGCGAGCCCGGACGGCGCGCACAGAGCCAGCGCGAGAATGAGCGCCGTCAATGTTTTTGCCAGGCGCATTAAGCGCGCCTTGTTGCAATTCGGTAGATTCAGCAGATTCAGCATAATCAACCATCCTTTCAATTCAGCTCAATTTGCCGCCGCCCAGGCCGCCGCGCATGGAGGCGCGAGGCTTGGGCGGCGTTTGCCCATATTCTTGCTCATGCCCATATTCTTGCTCATGCGAATCGAATCGCCGCCGCGCCTATTTCCACGCGTCGAACTGCAGCTGGTGCTCGGCGATGATGTCCTCCACGCCCGCGTCTTTCAGCGCCTGGATGAATTTCGGCAGGTTTTCCTCGGGGTCGATCGCGCCGCACTCGAGCAGCGGGTGGTATTCCGAGACGACTGCGGCGCACGCCGCCAGTTTGTCCGATATTGCGGAATCGTCCGGCGTGAAGCCGAGGCAGACGGAGTTGACGGCCGTGTCGTTCCAAGCCTCGTACTGCTGCCATTTGTCCTTCGGCTCGCCGACGAGCGTGTAGCTGATCATGTTGTTGCCCGACGTCCAGTTCTGGCACCAGTACAGGTCGCCGCTGCCCTCTATTGCCTGCACCTGGCCGTCCACCAGGTTGTAGTGCCTGCCCTCCAGGCCGAAGGCGATCGCATTTTTGACCTCCGGCACGGTATTCCACACTTCCAGGAACTGCAGGGCGCGCTCGGGGTGCTCGCTCTTTCGGAATATGACGAAGATGGATCCGCGGGTGGAGTTGTTCGTGACCTTGACCGGCCCGACAGGCATGTAGACGAGCTCTTTGCCGTAGTTGCTTGAGTTGCCTATCTCCTGCAGCGGGGCATAGCCCGTAAAGCTCAGGCCGTACAGGTGGGCGCCTTCGGTTATGTACTCGTTGTAGGTTTCGCGCGTGGCGACGTCGCTGGATATCCAGCCCTTGTTGTACCATTCCCTCATTTTGCGGACGAACGCCTCGTACTCGGGGGTCATGTACCAGCTGGTCACGGTCTTGCCGTCGCCTCTCGAAACCCACGTCATGCTGCCGATCACGTCGTAGAGGTATTGGGCGCCGTCCAGCATGGAAAAATCGTAGTTTTTGTTGGCCATGAATTTGGCGCGCTCCGGCTCGCTCTCCAGCGCCTCGAGGATTGCCGCCGCGTCGCCGAGCGATTTGATGGCGCCGCTGTCGATCCCGTGCTTGTCGAGAAACTCTTTTTCCGCCCACAGGGCGGGCTGCTCGCCGATCTCCTTGTATGTCGGCACGCCGTAGATCCGCCCGTCGTTGATCCGCGCGCCCTCCCAGAAGGCGTCGGGGATCGCCGCTTTCAGCTTAGGCGCGACGGCGTCGAGCATGTCCGTGATGTCCAGATACGCATGGACCTGCGCATGCGGGACGTATGTCCAGCTCCCGCCGGCGTCGAAGCCAATGTCCATGGGCTCGTCCGACGCGAGCAGCAGCGGGAGCTTTTCATGCACTTCGTTCCAGCCGGGGTATTTGGCGAACTCGATTGTGGCGTTCAGCGCCTTTACCTCCGGCAGGTTGGAGACGTACTCCGCCACCATGGCGTCGTCCGGCATGGCGGGCTCCCGCAGGAAAAGCCTCAGCGTCACCGGCTCAAGCTCCTCGCCCGCTTGCGCCTCCTGCGTTGCTTGCGCCGTCTGGCCGGAAGGCTCGGCCGCCGCCCCCCCTTCGTCTGCCGCCGATGCCGCGCCGCCTTCTGCGGCAGGCGGCTCGCCCTCCTGCGCCTGGCTGGCCGCCGTAGCCTCCGTGCTTTCGGTTGCCGCCGCCGATGCCGTGCTGCTCGTCGCGGCAGGCGGCGAGTTGCCGCCGCCGTTGCACGCGGCCAGCGCGGCTGCGGCAAGCAAGGCGGCGAGCAGGCAGGCCAGCGCCCTTTTTGACGCTCGCGTTGCGCTCGTCGCTCGCGTTGCACCAATGGTTCTCGTTGCTAGTGCTGCGCTCGTTGCGCCCATGGTCCTCGCTGCACTTGTTGCGCCTGTTGCACTCGTTGCTTTCATTGCGTTCGTTGCTCTCATTGCGTTTCCCTCCTTTTTTTGTGCTGAGCCGCTCCGGCCGCGCCGACCGCCCCGGCCGCCCCGCCAGAGCATAGGCAGCCAGACAGCCAGCCGGTGGCCAGGTGGCCGGGCGGCTCGCGCTTGTTATGTCAGCCCTTCACGGCGCCTATTGTTATCCCCTTCACGAAGTGCTTCTGGAAAAAGGGATAGGCGAACATGATCGGGCCGAGAGTAACCATGAGGATCGCCATTCGGGTGGCTTCGTTGGGTATCTTTTTGAACAGCCGCATTTCCTCCGGCGAAAGGTCGTTGATGCGCTCCAGCAGGTATTGGATCTCCTTCTCTATACGTATCAGCATCAGCTGCAGCGTCGCGAACCTGGAATCGTCGATGTAGAGAAACGCGGTCTGCCACTCGTTCCAGTGCCCGACGGCCAGCATGAAGCCTATCGCCGCGAGCACAGGCTTCAGCACGGGAAAAACGATGACGAAGAACAGGCGGAACTCGCCCGCGCCGTCAATTTTGGCGGCGTCAACGAGCGAGTCCGGCACGTTCGCCGTTATGAACGTGCGGAAAATGAATATGTTGAACGCGCTCACCGCTCCGGGCAGAATCAGAACCAGCAGGTTGTTTCTCAGATGGTACGCCTGCGACAGGATGACGTAATTGGAAAACAGCCCGCCGTTGAAGAGCATGGTGATCAGGAGAAATACGGACAGAAACCCGCGCAGCGCGAAATCCTTCCGGCTCAAAGCGTATCCGAGCATGCTGCAGAGCAGGAGCGACAGCATGGTTCCGCAGGCCGTTTCATAGATCGTCACGAAATAGGAGCGGAGCACCTGGCCGCCGAACTTGAGCATGTACCTGTACGCCTCGAGCGTGAGCCCGTCGGGAAAAAAGCTGAATCCCTTGCTGTTTATGCTCGCCTCCGAGCTGAAAGAGACGATCAGGATCAGCAGAACGGGCAGCAGGCACGCCAGGGCGTACAGCCCCAGGACGCCGTGCAGCGCGATCTGGCCTTTTTGGACTTTTTGCGGCTTCCTCCCCGTGCGCAACGCGGCGCCCCCCCCTTGCTCCCCCATGCCATGCGGCATGAAGCCATATGCTATGCCATGAGCCATATGCTATGTGCTATGCGGCATATACCGTATGCTCTATGCGTCATATGCTCCGCGTATCATATGCCATATGCTCTATGTATCACATGCCATGTGCGATATGCCATGCGTATTCATGCTTTGCCAAATTTAAAACAGGGCGAACTCCGGCTCTATCCTCCGCACGATCATGTTGACGGAGAATACCATCGCGAACCCGACAAAGGACTGGAAGAAAGTCACCGCCGCCGTCATCCCGAAGCTCGTGTTGCTGCTGCTCAGCGCGTTCAGCACGTAGGCGTCGATCGTCTGCGTCGCGGGGTAAAGCGCGCCGACGTTCTTCGTCACCTGGAAGAAAAGACCCGTGTTGCTCGTCATGATCCCGCCAAGCCCCATGAGGGTCAGGACGCAGACCAGCGAGGCGAGCATCGGCAGCGTTATGTACCATATCTGCTGCCATTTGCTCGCGCCGTCCAGCGCGGCGGACTCGAATACCTCGTCCATGCCCGCGAGCGCCGAAAGATACAGCACGGAGCCGTAGCCGACCGAGGACCACACCACGACAATGGTCAGGATTGCGGGCCAGTAGCCGGGCTCCGTGTACCAGGACACGGGATTTTTGCCAAACTGCTCCAGCAGATGGTTGAACATGCCCTTTTTGGGATCCAGCAGGGCGGTGACGATAAACGTCACGGCGACCCACGAGATGAATCTCGGCAGGATCATGAGGCTCTGCGCGATTTTCGCGAAGCGCTTGCCCCGCGCCTCGTTCAGCGCGATGGCCAGCGCCACGTTGAGCACGGTGGTGACCGCCGTGAACAGCAAATAATAGCCGACCGTGTTGCGCAGCATCCGAAATGTCAGGTCATGGGACGAAAAGAGAAATTTGAAGTTGTCAAACCAGACCCATGGGCTGCCCCATATGCCGGCGGAATAGTCGAACCGCTTGAACGCGGTCACGAGGCCCGCCATGGGAACATAGGAAAACAGGACGGCCAAAACGACGCCCGGCAGGGCCATCAGCGCAAGCGCCCGGTTCTTGTACGTGTTCCTCAGCAATGCTTTCATGCGCCGCCCGCCCCTTCCGCTTTGTTTTCGACATTCTAGTTTCCAATCGAACACGAGTATATCATCCGCGGGCGAGGCCGTTCAACCAGACAATTCCGTTTTTTTGCACAATAATCCGGCAATAGTTTATGGATGCACGGGCAGACGGGCAGGCAGGGGCGCTATTGCGCCGGGGGAGGGCGAGCAGGCGGGCGGGCAGACGGGCAAACAGACGGGCGAGCGGGCAGGCAGGGGCGCTATTGCGCCGGGGGAGGGGAGGGGGAGGGCGCGGGCAGGGGAGTGAATGGCTGGGCCGCGTCCGCCAGGCGCGCGCTATTGGGCGCCGGCAGCGACGCGACGGCCCGCAGCCCGGCGGGCTCGTTCTTTTTGTACGACAGGCCGTACATGTCGCCGTATTTCATGCGCAGCCTGCGGTGTATGTTGCGTATGCCATAGCCGCTGGAGCATTTCAGCGTGTCCGCGCCGCCGAGGAAAAGGTTGATGGCGTCGGCGTCGGCGCCCGCGCCGTTGTCCGAGACGGCGATGCAAAAGAAGCCGGCGTCGATATATATGCGGACCTCTATGTCAATATAGTCCATGTGCGCGTTGTGCGCGATCGCGTTTTCAATGAGCGGCTGGATGATGAGCTTGGGGATGCGGTAGCCAAGCGTGTCGATGTCGTATTCAAAATCGACCGACAGCTTGTCGCCGAGGCGCAGCCTCTGTATTTTTATGTAATGCTCCAGAACCTCTATCTCGTCGCACAGGGACACCGTTTCGTCGGGGTCGGATATGCTGTGCCGCGTGAACGCCGCCAGGGACGACAGCGCGTCCGCGATGTCGCCGCTGCCCTGGACGAGCGCCATATAGCAGACGGTGTCGAGCGTGTTGTAAAGAAAATGGGGGTTTATGCGCGCCTGGAGCACGCGCATTTCCGAGTTTATCTGTTCCTGCATGGACAGGCGCGTCCGGCCGACAAGCTCGTTGAAGCAGCGGTAGAGGTCGCCGACTTCGTCGTTTGGCGCCTTTCCGCAGTCGATCGGCGTCAAAGTCTCGTTGTGCCTCATGTGGGAGGAGAGCCGCGTTATCGGGCGCACGGCCAGGAACGAGAACGCGGTGACGAGGGCCACGCCGACGCAGGCGCCGGCGACCGAGACGATCCCCGTTATGCGGGAGATGCCTCCGGCCAGGCGGGATATGTCGGCCGCCGGTATGAGCGTGTACAGGTCCAGGCCGTGCAGATGCGATCTGTTCAGCCAGTACCCTTCGCCGCCGTAGCGCATGTACTGCATTTCGTCGCGGGCGTTGCCGGAGCCGCCCGCGCCAGAGCCGTCCGCGCCAGAAACGCCCGCGCCGGAAGCGCCCGCGCCGGAGCCGCTTGCTTCGGGGCCGCCCGCGCCGGGGTACGCGAAGATATCGTCGAGGCTCATGGCTTCGTCGGGTTCGGCGGCCTCGCCTGCGGCGCTGGCCCTGCCTGCGGCGCTGGCGGCATTGGCGCCGCCTGCCACGCCTGTCACGCCGCCGCCCGCCTCGCTGGCGGCATTGGCGCCATCGCCGGCGCCTGCCTCGCCCGCCTCGCCGCCGCCTGCCTCGCCGCTCCCGCCAGCGGCGCGGGCGGCATTGGCGCTGCCGTCGGCGCTGGGCCTGCCCTCGCCGCCGGCTTCGGGGCTGGCGTATATGACGCGCCTGTTTCCGTCCGCGAGAAACACGCGCGTGTTCTCGGTCAGCCGGGAGGTGTTGATCCGGCCCGTGATCCACGACATGTCCATTTCAATCAGAATAACGCCCAGCGTGTAATGGGTGAGCCTGCGGTCTATGTAAGCGTTGTTGCTCAGCAGCCTGGAAACATACAGGCTGTTGGGCTTTTCATCCCTTTTGAACCAATAGGCGCCGCCGTCCAGCGCAATGGTTTTGCCATACCATTCGTCCGCGCCCGCGCCTGCGCCATAGCCCGCGCCTTCGTCCACGCCCGCGCCTTCGTCCACGCCCACGCCTTCGCCCGCGCCCGCGCTTTCGCCCCCCTGCGCGTCCGGGGCGCGGTAGATGCTCATGCCCTTCAGCTGCGGCCACGCCGCGCCGGAGCTGATGATCTCGGAGAGAGCCATGCTGCCGTCCACCAGCAGCGTGGCGGCGTAGTACGGCGCCGCCTGGCCGATCGTGCTGCCCATGATGTCGCTGAACAGGTTTTTTGCCTGCTCGTACTGCCGGGCGCCCTCTATTATGTTGCCGTCGTATCGGTGCAGCAGCCTGACAATCTGCGACTCGTTCCCGTTTATCATCTCGATGGCCGCGTTCACGCGCGCGAACAGATCGTTCGCGTATTCGGCGTTGTTTTGGACGACCAGGGCCAGCGATTCCTTCAGCGAGCTCTCGATATTGTTTTTGAAGTATGCGTACAGCATCAGCCCTGAGCAGGCGAACAGGAAAATGACCACGGAAGTGAAAAGGCAAAATATCTTTATGGCGAGGCGGGCGTTTTTCAGTCTTTTCAGTCTGGCCAACGGGTCGCCCCCTTTGCGATGAGCAGGGCGTTCTGCCGGTATTCGGCGGGCGCCGCCCCGTATTCTTTTTTGAATACCTTGGCGAAATAGCTGCCGGACGAATAGCCTGCCATGGCGCTCAGCTCGCTGACGGAAATGTCCGTGTCCCGCAAAAGCGACGCGGCCTTTTCCAGCCGCAGGCCGGCGACAAACGTTCCAATGGTCACGCCCGCGTACCGGCCGAACAGTTTTGACAGATAGTCCGCCGAATAGTTGAACTCGCTCGCTATGGATGAAACGCTCAGCGCGGCGTCCGTGAAATGGCCCGCGATGTACGCCTTCACCTTTTCCATGGTCGCGGCGTAGTAGCCGTCCCTGCGGTCGGAGGACAGGCTGAGCACGTCGAAGTACATCTTGCCCGTGAATGTCGCCATGTCGTGCTTCCGCTTGAGGGCCGCCAGCTCGCCCAGCGTCTTCTCCCGCCTCGCGGCCGTCACGTCGCCGCGGACGCCCAGCGTTTCCAGGTATCTGTACAGTATCCCCACCAGCTTCGAGCACGACTCCAAAACGACGGCGTAGTCGCGCGCCGCGTTGCTCGCGAATTTGTCAAAGAAAGCGACGAAATAGTCAAAATCATTGCCCTGGAGTTTCGCGACGATTTCTTTTTCCATGCCGGCGTCGCAAAGCATGGCGCTGAAGCAGTCGCGCGTCTGGTAGCTTGCGGCGATCTTTTCCAGCGTGCGGCTCAAGGATCTGATTTTTTCGGCATTCATGGGCTTCGTGATATAGTCCGTCACATTGTGGCGTATGGCCATCCGGGCGGTTTCAAAGTCCTCATACGCGCTGAGGAAGATGATGACGGTTTCGGCGCTCGACTCGCGTATCTTCCCGCACAGGCCGACGCCGTCCATGACGGGCATCCTGATGTCGGTTATGACGACGTCGGGGCTGTGCTCGCGATAGAGCTTCAGAGCTTCCTCGCCGTTTTGCGCGTCCGCCGCCACTTCGTATCCCAGGCGGTTCCAGTCTATCAGCGCGCGCAGGCTTTTTGCGACATAAATGTCGTCGTCGGCTATCAGCACGTTTAGCACGCAGTCCTCCGGCTGGCGCCGGCGGCATCGGGGGCCATGCCGGCGGGGGCGGCCTGAGATCGGATTTGGCGCCGGCCTCGCCGTTGGTCCCGCCGTCAGCCTCGCTGTCGGCCTCGCCGTCGATCTCGCCGCCCGCTGTCCATGTCCAATTATAAGCCCGGCGGCCGCGCTTTGCAAGGCGCGTTGCGCCCGGATTTCGATATTCCGATGAGAATCCGATGAGAATAATCCGGCATTATTGGCAATAATCCGTCCTCTTTGCCGCGCAAATTGAATATGGGCCGCAGTTGTGGTATAACAGCCTATAGCGGCTGGGCGGCAGCAGGGCAGCGGCCGCAAGACTATTATGCGAACGGGATGGGGATAATTGATATGATCTCACGCGGCCTTGAATTTCACAACGTGGCGGAAATACAGGATTCTTCCTGGGGGTGCCGGCTTTACCGCTTCCCCAGGGCTGTCTGCGACAGCATGGGGGAAGGGGAGCGCCGGTCCGGCCGGTATGTCTCCCAGACCACGGCGGGCTGCGAGATTCGCTTCGTGCTGGAAGATGGCGGGCGAGCCCTGCTCTCCCTTTCGTCGATAGACGAGGACGGCTATGTGCAGATCTGCTGCGGCGATTTTCGCTATTGCCAGGGGAACGTCTATTCCTTCCCTGTCCGCAGCGGGCGCGCGACGCAGATCATGCTGTCGAAGCCGCCCGGACTGGCCCAGCTCGATCCCCGCTATTTGCGGGGGGCGTTTTCTCCCGGCGTCTGGCGCGTGATGTCCGACATAAACTTCACCATGACATTCGGCGGCATCGAAACCTACGGCTATGCCGTGCGGCCTCCGCGGCCGGACGAGGTCCCGCCCAGGACGCTGCTCTGCTACGGCACCTCTCTGACCTACGGCGCCTGCGCCTCCGCGCACGGCGTGTCCTACGCGCAGCTGCTTGGGCGGCGCCTGGGCTGCAATATCCTCAACAAGGCCATGGGGGGCTCCTGCATGAACGAGAAGGCTGTGGCGGACTATTTTGCCGGCGGGGCCGCAGGCGGAGTTGGCGATGAGGCCGCCGGCGGGGCGACAGGCGGGGCTGCCGGCGGGGTTGCCGATGAGGCCGCCGGCGGGGCTGCCAGCGGAGTTGCCGGCGGGGAGCCGCGCTTTGACGCGGTTTTGCTGGAAAACGGCTTGAATATGGACGGCATGTCGGAAGCCTATGAAAAGAACACCGCGTATCTGCTGGACAGGCTCGCCGCGGCCTGCCCCGAAAAGCCGGTCTACTGCGTGACGAGCTATCCCAACGCGGCCTATCCCAAGGGATGCCGCGCCAAGGGGGGCCGTCCCCAAAGCGGCGGCGTTTCAGGCGGCGCCATGCGCTCCGATGCGCAAAAGGCGGGAGCGGGAGAGAGCGCAGATGCAGGCGCGAGCGCGGGGGCGGGCGCAGGTACGAGCGCGGGGGCGGGCGCGGGCGCAGGTACGAGCGCGAGCACGAGCATGAATACGCCCGATTGCGGGAACGACGCGATCATGAGGAAGCTCGCGGCGCGGCACAAAAATTGCGCGCTCATCGAAGGCGCGGAAATCCTGGACAATTTCGCCGATCTCGCCTGCGACTTGGTGCATCTCTCGGATTATGGGCATATCGCCGTCGCCGAGCGGCTTTCCGAACGGATTGGGTGGCTGGCGCCGCGCTGAGCGGGCTGGCGCCGCGCCGAGCGGGAGCAAAACAGGAAGCGGCGAAACTGGGGCGGGGGAAGCGACATTAGGGGAAGCGAAAATGGGGGAGGAGCGGCAAATGGGCGCGGAAATCAACTATCAGACAGACGCGGCAGACGCAGACGCAGCAAACGCAAACGCGGCAGACGCGGCAGGCGCGGCAGGCGTGGACGCAACCATCGGGGAGGGCGAGATCTCCACGAAGGAGCGCAGCGGCGGAAAGGCGGGCAACCGCGCCGCGAGGGAGGAATGGTTCTGGGATTTGGGGCTGGGCATGTTTATACATTGGAGCCTGGATTCCATAGCCGGCTGCATGATCAGCCACTGGATGTGCGCGGCGGACAGGCCGGTCGTCGAAAGGTTTGTCGGCGAATTTCCGCCCCTGTTCAATCCCCGCATGTTTTGCGCGGACGACTACGCGCTGCTCGCCCGGCAGTGCGGGATGAAATATATGGTGTTCACGGCCAAGCACCATAACGGGTTTTGCATGTTCGACACCGCGACCACGGATTTTTCCAGCGTGAACACGCCTTTCGGGCGCGACGCCGCGCGGGAGCTCAAAGAGGCCAGCGCCAGGGCCGGCCTGCCATTCGGCCTGTATTTCTCGCCCTGGGACTGGCACTGGTGCTTCAAAAACGGGCGGCCGCTTCAGATGGCCGAAAGCGTCCGCAGCGGGCATCCCAAGCATGACAGGCCCCTTCAGGAGTACAACTCGGCGCAGATGCGCGAGCTGCTCGCCAATTACGGCCCGCTGGACTTCGTTTTTTTCGACGGCCCTCCCGATCCGTACAAGAGCATGGCCTGGGAGCTGCAGCCCGACATACTGGTCACTCGGGGCGAGATGGAAACGCCCGAGCAGCGCCTGCCCGAAAACGCGATCCCCGGCGCGTGGGAAGCCAACTTCACAATGGGAAAGTCATGGAGCTACAGGCCCTGCGGCGAGACATACAAAAAGGGGATCGACCTGATCCGGATGCTGGTCGAAACCCGCGCCAAAGGCGGCAACTTGCTGCTCAACGTCTCGCCGGACCACATGGGGCGCATCCCGTTTGAGCAGGAGCGCCTGCTGCAGGAGCTGGGCCTTTTCCTCTTTTTTAACGGCGAGGGGATCTACGGCGTCCGCCCGTGGAGGGTGTGCAGGGAGGGAAGCGTATGGTACACCAAGGCCAAGGACTCCGACACCGTCTACGCCTTTGATCTGGGCGGGCCGTGGCATTACGGCGAGCGGAAAAGCCTCATGCTGAGAGGCGTCCGCGCCACAAAAAACACGCGCGTCGAAATCCTCGGGCAGTCGGGCGAGGTTCTGGAACACGCCGCGTTTCACGACACCGCCGCCACCTGGAAGG
>JAISFK010000430.1 GCA_031263625.1 Clostridiales bacterium | reverse complement strand
CTCCGCGGCGAGCGCCAGAAACGCATCGCGCGAGCGCCTGATCGCGTCCGCCGCGACGCAGAACGAGAGCCTGAAATGCCCCGGCCCCGCGAAGCCCGATCCCGGAACAATGAGAATGTTGTGCGCCACCGCCCTGTCCTTGAAAGCCTCCTCGTCGCCGCCCAGAACCTTGGGGAACACGTAGAACGCCCCCTGGGGCCTCACAAAGTCAAAGCCCGCCTCGTCCAGTATGGCGCATATGGCGTCGCGCCTCTCCGCGTAGTAGGCCATGTCAACGCCGGCCCCCGCGTTGTCGGCTACGACGCGCTGCATGAGCGCGGGCGCGTTCACGAAGCCCAGCACGCGGTTGCAGAACACAAGCCCATCCACCAGCTCGCCGACGCCCTCGATGTTCGGGCTGGCGGCCACGTAGCCTATGCGCTCGCCCGCGAGCGCCAGCGACTTGCTGTACGAGCTGACGACCACCGCGTTCCGGAAGCACGCCAGCGCCTGCGGCACGCGGACGCCGTCATACGCGATCTTCGCGTATGGCTCGTCCGATATTGCCAGTATGCGCGTGCCGTATTTTTGCCCGCACCGCTCGAGCGCGCCGTCGAGCTCCCGCAGGCACGCCTCGTCGTACACGGCGCCCGTCGGGTTGTTCGGCGAGTTGATGATGAGCGCCTTCGTCCGCGCGGTTATGGCCCGCTCCAGGGCCTCCGCGTCCGGCCTGAACGCGCTTGCGGCCGACGTTTGCACGGGAACGACGCGCCCGCCGTGGTTCTCGGCGTAGAAGTCGTATTCCTTGAAATAGGGCGCGAACACGGCCACCTCGTCGCCCGGCTCCAAAATGGCCTTCAGCACGATGTTCAGGCCGCCGGCGGCGCCGACGGTCATCACGACGTTGCCGGCCCCGACGCCGACGCCGGACTGCTCCGCCAGGTGCTCGGCCACGCGCTCGCGCGCGAAGGCGTAGCCCGCGTTGCTCATGTACCTGTGCAGGCCGGGCGCCCCGTCGGCCGCGTGCCTCGCGATCGACTCCCTGACGCTCTGCGGCGGCTCCGCCTCCGGGTTGCCCAGGCTGAAGTCGAAAATCTTGTCCGCGCCGCGCAGCCGCCTCAGCTCCTCGCCCTGCTCGAACATCTTCCTGACATAGGACGCCTTCTTCAGATCGCCCTCAAGCTTTTTGTTTATCACGCCTATCACCGGTTCGCGCCCTCCGCTCTATTGTATGCCTGCCCTTGCTTGCCTATGCCTTGCTATGCCTGCCCATGCCTTGCCCATGCCTGCCTATGCTTGATTGTTGTTTGCGTTCGGCGGGCCGCCGGCGCGCGGGCGACGCTTTTTCGCGTACTTCCTGTCGCCGGCCTGCTTCAGCGCCGCGTAAAACGCCGCGTAGCGCCCGTGCCGCCCCGCGTGCAGGCTGCCCGCGCCCAGCGCCTCGAGGACGGCGCAGCCCGGCTCGTGTATGTGGCTGCACCCGGCGAACCTGCACCGCCCGATATACGGCAAAAACTCCGGGTAAAGCGCGTCCAGCTCCCGGAAGCCCCACGCCCCCGCGCATATCTCCAGCGCGCTGAACCCCGGCGAGTCAACCGCGTACCCGCCGCCATCCCCGGCCAGCCTGACCAGCTCCACGTGACGCGTCGTGTGCCTGCCCCTGCCTATCCGCCTGCTTATCGCGCCGACGGCCATGCGCGCGGAATCGGCGCCCGCCGCGCCCGCCCGGCTCAGCTCCGCTATGCCGTTGAGCAGCGTTGACTTGCCGACGCCGGACTGCCCGGCAAGTATCGTCACCTTGCCGCTCAAGGCGCTCAGCAGGGGCGCGTAGCCGGACGCCCCGGATTTGCTGGCGCGCACCGTCAAAAAGCCGGCCCGCTCGTATCCCTCACGCTCGCCGGCGCAGCCGGCGGCGGCCGGCAGGTCGGATTTGTTGGCGCAGATCAGCGGGCGTATGCCGCTGGAGAGGGCCGCCAGGATGAGCTTGTCCGCCAGCAGGAAGTCGGGCGCCGGCTCCGACAGCGCCAGCACGATCAGCATCTGGTCCACGTTGGAAACGGGCGGCCTCGACAGCTCGCTGCGCCTCGCGCCGATCGCGCGCACGCTCCCGTACCCGGCGCGCAGCGCGTCGATCTCAAAATCCACGTCGTCGCCGGCCAGCGGCTTTATGCCGTCCTTGCGGAATATGCCGCGCGCGGAGCAGAGATAGACGCCGCCGCCCTGCCGCTCCTCGACGCTGTATAGGCCGCCAACGCCTTTTATGATTTTGCCAGCCGGCAAACCGTCCTGTCCTTTCCGCAATATTGCCAGCGAGCCGCGGGAAGCCGCGCCTGCCCGCAACGCGCTTTCCAGCGCCACGCCGGCCGCAGCCTAGCGCCGGCCGCGCCAGCGAGCCGCCGCCTGCTCGCCGCATGCCAGCGCCTGCGAGCCGCTACTCGTTCCCGTAGTAGATCTGCGTCGCCATCAGCTCGTTGTCGTAGTACACCTTGATCTCGCTCTCGCCGTTGACGGGGATGGGGAACGCCACGTCATACGGGAAGTCGGACTTTTTCACCGTCTTGTTGACGACCCTGCGCATCGTGCCCGTGTCGGAGCGCGTCACCTCCACCACGAGCTTGATCGTGTCCCCGAACTCCCTGTCCGTCGGCAGGTGCAGCTTGATCCGCTTTTCTATGGCGCCGGCCGTGGTGGGCTGGGCGTCCGCCTCGGACTGCGCCAGCGCGCTCTGCCCGGACGACTCGCCAATGCTCGCCGAAAGGCTGTCGCCGCCCAACGCCGACGCCAGCTGCGAGGCCGACAGCGCCTGCGACGCGGACAGCGCCGCGCCGGCCTGCGACGCAGACGCCGACGCGGACATCTCCGGCGTCATGGACGACGCCGACGCCGAATTGGACAGCACCGACGATATGGCCTCGGACGTTGACGCGCTGGCCGACTGTTCCTGCGCGACGGACGCCGACGCGCCGGGGTCCGCCTCCTCGAGCCACAGATCGACGGCCACGCCCTCGTCCACGACGCTGTTCGCCGCCGGCGACTGGTTGACCACGACGGCGCCGGGGCCAGCGCCCGCCGGCGACACCTGCCCGACGGCCAGGCGGCTGCCGTTCAGCAGCAGCACGGCGTCCGCGTATGTCTTGCCGTACAGCTGCGGCACCTCCGCCTGCGCCACGTCGGAGCCCAGGCTCCTGTATATGACGATCCTCCCGCCGACCTCCACCTCGTTGCCGGCGGCGGGATCCGTCCTTATCACGTAGCCCCTCTGCACCGTCCTGCTCTCCTCCTCGACGATATCGACGGTTATGCCCTTCGACTTCAAAAACGTCTCCGCCTCGCGGCTGTCCGTGTTTTCATAGGCCGGAATCTCGACCCTCTCGATGCCGTCGCTCACGTCGAACGCTATCTCCTCGGTGCCGTCCATCCTGAGCTTTCTGCCCATCTCGACGTACTGCCGGACAATCAGGCCCTTCTCCAATGTGTCGCTGGGAACCCTGTTCTCCTTCGCTCGGATCCTGCTGTCGCTCAGCTCGTCCCTGACCTCGCTGTACGGCCGGCCGTAATAGTTGCCAACCGAAAATTCCGCGTCGTCGTTCCTGTCGCCGGGCTGGATGATGTTGAATATGGACATCATGATCCAGATGACGCCGATAATCGCCACTACGACCGCGAGCAGCGGCAGCACGATCAAAACGGTGTTCCTGCCGTCGGCGCCCCTGCCGTCCGCATTGCCGCCGCCGTTCATGCCGCCGCCCCCGCCTCTCCTGCCGCCGGAGCCGCCCGCGCTCCCCGCGCCTCCGCTTCTCCTGCCGCCGGGCCTGCCCGCGCCCATGCGGCCGTTCGCGCCCGCGCCCGCGCGCTGCGACGCAAAATTCTCGCGCCCGCCGCCAACGCCGGCATATCCGCCGCCCGCGGGATCCGCGTAGCCCGCGCCCGCCCCCGCGCCGGAGCCGTAGCCCTCGCCCGCGCCGTAGCCCTCGCCGCCGGGGCCGCCTCCGTATCCAAAGCCGCCGCCCGCGCCAGCCGCCCGCGCCGCGTCCGCGCCGGCTCCCATGCCCATGCCCATTCCCATGCCGCCGCGCTGCTCAAAGGCCGCGCCGCCCTGCGCCGCCCGCCCGCCCGCGCCGGCGGCGTATGAAGCGGATGCCGCGCCGCGCGCCTGATACGCATACGCGCCGCCGCTCGCGTAGGCGCCGCCGTTCATGTACGCGGCGTCCTGCGCGAACGAAAGGCTGGCGCCGCCCGGATCCTTGAGCACCTTTCTCAAGTCCTGCAGCATCTGCCCCATCGACTGGTATCTGTCAAACTTGTCCTTCGCTATCGCCTTGAGTATTATGCCGCTCATGCCCTCCGGTATCTGCGGGTTCCTCTCCGACGGCGGGATCGGCAGCTCCTGTATGTGCTTGAGCGCGACCGATATCGGCGTGTCGCCCTCGAACGGAACCTCGCCCGTGACCATCTCGTACAGCGTGATCCCCAGCGAGTATATGTCCGACTTCTCGTCGGTGAAGGAGCCCTTGGCCTGCTCCGGCGAAAAATAGTGGACGGAGCCCATGGCGTTGCCGACCATCGTCATCGTCGAGCTGGAGGCGGCGCGGGCAATGCCGAAGTCCGTGATCTTTATCTTCCTGTCGCGCGTGATCAGTATGTTGTGAGGCTTGATGTCCCTGTGGATGATATGGTTCTGGTGGGCGCTGTCTATGGCCTGCGTCATCTGGATTGCGAGGCTGGCGGCCTCTTTCCACGCGACGAAGCCGGCGCGGGCGATGTAGTCCTTCAGCGTCACGCCGTCCACGTATTCCATGACGATGTAGTATATGCCGTCGTCCTGGCCGACATCGTATATCATGACGATGCTCGGGTTGGACAGGCTGGCGGCCGCCTGGGCCTCCACCCTGAACCTGTCTATGAACTGCGCGTCCTCCGTGTATTCCGGCTTGAGTATCTTTATCGCGACGTTCCTGTCCAAAAGCTGATCCCGCGCCTTAAAGACGTGCGCCATCCCGCCGGAGCCGATCTCCTCATGCAGTTCGTATCTATTGCCAAGAATGATAGATTCCATTAATTGCACCTCAATCAACACAACAATTCGGCGGCGCCCCGCGCGCAAGGGCAGGGAACCGCATGGCGGCGACCGCGTGGCGGAACGCCTTGAGCGCCGCGGGCGGCCGCGCGTCGGAGCGGCGCGGGCGGCGGCGCGATGGGGCTCAGCAATACTCGTTTCCCCTGTCCGACCGCAAATTGCGGTCGGAATTTCCAATCGAACACGAGTATAAAAAGCGCCTGGATGGAGACGGCGCAGCCGCAAGCGCTCCGGCGGCCGCCCCGACCCAAATTGCCGCGCCGAAAACGCGCGGCCGGCCCGCCGCGCCCTTGCGCGAGCGGCAGCGGCTTGGCTCGCCGCGCAACGGCCTGGCAATAGCCTCGCAATAGTCTGGCGGCAACCGGCGCGCCGCGCGGCAATCTGGCTCACCGTGCCGGCAGGCTCGCGCGCTGTTGCGGCAGGCTTGCGCGCCATTGCCGCAGGCTCGCGCGCCGCCCGCATGGCGGCGACGGGAACGCGCCGGCGGGGAATCCCGCCGAACGTCAGCCGATCGCCTCCGCGCCCGCGCCAGTGCCAGCGCCGGCGCCCGTGCCTGCGCTGGCGTCGGCATCCATGTTCAGGAACGCGAGCGCCGTTATATTGTCGAACCCGCCCTTGCCGTTCGACAGCTCGATAAGGCTGGCGCATATGCGCCCCGGATCGTCCGACGCGTAGACGGCGCCCGCAATCTCGCCGTCGGACAGCATCTTGCTCAGCCCGTCGGTGCACAGGAGCACCCTGTCGCCGGGCCGAACGCCGACCTCGTAAATATCCGGCTCCAGCCGGCCGCGCGTGCCGACGGCCTTTGTAATATAGTTGCGCTGGGGATGGCTTTGCGCCTCCTCGCGCGTGAGCGACCCCATTTTTACCAGCTCTTCCACGTATGTGTGATCCGTCGTAATCTTCGTTATCTCCATGTCGCGAAAATGGTACGCGCAGGAATCCCCGACATGGGCCAGTATCAGCGCCCCCGGCAGGCACGCGGCGACGATCAGCGTCGTCCCCATCCCGGCGCAGTCCGGATCCCGGAGCCCGCGCTTGTATATCCTGTCGTTCGCCGCCAAAATGATCTTCCTGAGCCGCGACGAAACGGCGTCGGCGCCGCTGACGTCCAGGGGCTGCGCGGCGATGGAGTCGCGTATCGCCGCTATGGCCATCTGGCTCGCCACGTCGCCCGCCCTGTGCCCGCCCATACCGTCGGCGACGGCCAGCACCAAGGGCTTGCCGCACTCGCCGCCGATGATGCAGAATGCGTCCTCGTTCTGCGCTCTGGATATTCCCTTGTCGCTCTTCCCGGCAAATCTCACAATATATCTCCCAATATCGCCATTTTGCCTTGCCTGCCTGCCGCGCCAGACGATGCGCCAGCCGATGCGCCGCAGCAGCGCCGATCCCGCAGATGCCATGCCGCCGCGCTCTTTCGCGGCGCCGCCGCCATTTGCCCGCGCACGCCAGCATCCGGCCGCAGGCCGCCCCCGGCGATCCGCCGCCAGCGTTGAGCCCGGCCCTATAGCCCGTTCCCAGGCGCGCCACCGGGCAGGCTGTTCCTCAGCTGGCCGCACGCCGCCATCACGTC
The DNA here is from genome assembly GCA_031263625.1 of Clostridiales bacterium. Taxonomy (GTDB): domain Bacteria; phylum Bacillota; class Clostridia; order WRLR01; family WRLR01; genus JAISFK01. Next base: position 2,606 of record JAISFK010000430.1, on the reverse strand, counting down.
GGCGCCGAGCTCGCGGCGCACCGTCGCCTCGATCCCGCCGCGCCTCAGAGCGTCCGCGAACGCGGAAACCACGCTGCCGGGCGGCGGCGCGAAAGCCGACCGCTCCGTCCTGTTGACGGGGATCAGGTTGACGTGGCAGAGCATGCCCCTGAGCCTGCCCGCAAGCTCCCGCGCACTGCCGGGCGAGTCGTTCACGCCGCCGATTAAAGCGTATTCAAAAGTAATACGCCTTTTTGTGGCATATGTATATATCTTACATCCTTCAATTAATTTGTCAATAGAATACTTCCTGTTGATCGGCATGAGCGAGCTCCTGATCGCGTCGTTCGGCGCGTGAAGCGACACGGAAAGCCCTATCGGAAGGCCCTCGCCCGCAAGCCGCCGTATGCCCGGCAGGTGCCCGCAGGTCGAAATTGTTAATTTTCTGTATCCAATTCCGATCTCGCCGTGCTCGTGCAGCAGCGCGGCGAATTTCAGCGTGCTGTCGTAGTTGTCGAACGGCTCCCCTATGCCCATGACCACGACGCGGCTCACCGGCGCGCCGGAGGCGCGGCCTATCGCGGCGACCTGGCCGAGCATCTCGCCGGGGGAAAGGCTCCGCGAAAACGCCGCCGGGACGGACGCGCAGAAAGCGCAGCCCATCCTGCAGCCCGCCTGCGACGACACGCACGCCGTGTAGCCGTGGCGATATTTCATGAGCACGCTCTCGATTATGTTGCCGTCCCACGTCCGAAACGCGTACTTCACCGTTTCGTCCCTCCGCGACGGGTAGACGCCCGCTATCGCCGGGATGCCCGTGCCGCCGGCGGCGACGTCGGCGCCACCGGCCCAGGCCGCGCCCGTTGCGCTCGCCGCGCCGCGCGCGTCTGCCAAGCCAGGCCAACCGAATGAAACGTTCGATTTCGGGGCGGCCGAAGCGCCTGGGTCAACCGAAGCGCCTGGGGCTGCCATGGCGGCTACCCCTGCCGCGCCGGCTGCAGCGCCCGGAGCGCCTGAATCGCCCGCGCCCGTTGCGGCGTCCAGCGCGTCGGCGCCTGCTGCGCCATGCGCGCCTGCGCCTGCCTCGCCGCCCGCCCCCGCAACGGTTGCGCGCCCGCGCTCGAGCGCGTCCCGGAGCGACGCCGGTATGTCGGTCATCTCGCCAAAGCAAGCCGCGCCGCGGCCGATCCAGCTGAAGATCTGCCTCCCCCTGTAAGCCGGCAGCCCGGAGCGCTCAGCCCAGCTCTCCATCTCCGCCTTGCTCATGTCCGCCAAAAACCGCAATGCCGCAACTCCCTCCGCGCGGCCTGCGCCGCGATTTCGCCGCGCGCCGCGCAGGCCAAGGCCGGCCCTCGCCCGGGCGCCGGCCTCAGCCCATTTTCGCGCGTGGCCGGCGCCCAGCCCCACAGGCGCAGCAGGCCGCGCCCCGCCGGCCTCAGCCGTTGCTGGTGAGCCGTGCGCTCGCCGGCGCCGCCGGCAAGTGCGATAGCCGCCTTGCCAGTCGCAACCGCAACTACCCGCGCTCGCAATCGCCGCAACAGCGCTCGCAACCCCGGACTCTGCCGCCAACTCCCCGCCCGGCCGCCAACATCGGACGGCCTCAGCCGTTTGCCGCCGCAGGCACCGCCGCCGCCATGGCCGCCTTGCCGGCGGGATCGGCAGCCTCTGCCTCGGCCGCCGCAGCGCCCGCAACCGGCGCTCCTGCCCCTGCTCCCGCCCCTGCAATCGGGGCTTCCGCTCCCGCTCCCGCCCCTGCGCCGGTGAGCTCGCGGAACTCTGCCATGACCGCGTCCTGAATCCTTCTGAGAAGCTCAGGCGCCCTGCCGCCCACCGGCTGCCCGTCGATCAGCTTTGCCGAAAGGCAGAACGTGCTCGCGCTTGAGGTTATGACCTCGTCGGCCTCCATCATCTCCCGCACCGTGAACGGCGTTTCGTCCACCGGGACGCCAAGCTCCCTGCACCGCCCGATCAGGTGCGCCCTCGCGACGCCGGCCAGAATCAGGTTGTCCGCCGGGGCCGTGCGCAAAACCCCGTCTTTCAGGATGGACACATTGCTGTGGGCGTTCTCCGTCACCCTGCCGTCCCTGTGCATCACGGCCTCCGCGCAGCCGGCCCTCTTGGCCTTTTCCGACGCCATGACGTTGGGTAGCAGGTTGAGCGTTTTTATGTCGCAGTGCAGATAGCGCGTGTCGGGCACGGTGATCAGCGCGATTTTCTCGTACACGTCTATGAGCTTCGCGGGGCGGATCATCGCCCACAGATTCGATCCGCCGGCGCCTTGGAAGTCGTGCGCCCTCGTCGCGGCGCCGCCGCGCGTCGCCTGCCAGTACACAAACTGATCCGGGCTGTCCACCTTGCCGCTGAGCGACCTTATCAATTCCGCAAGCTCCCGCTTGGACGCGCCCAGCGATATTTCCAGCATTTCGGCGCTCTTGAAGAAGCGGTCCATGTGCTCGTCCAGCAAAAACACGACGCGGTTCGCGCAGCAGGTCGCGTCGTACACGCCGTCGCCGAACCAGTGAACGCGGTCGTTAAACGGAACCCTCATTTCGTCCGGCAAGCCGATTTCGCCGTTATAGTACGCAAGTTCTCTCACAGTACCCTCCATTGCCGCTTGTCATATGCTT
>JAISFK010000425.1 GCA_031263625.1 Clostridiales bacterium | reverse complement strand
GACACGTAGCGGCTCGCGCTGACAATATTGTTTATGTTGTTTTCCCCCGAGACTGTCACCTGGGCGGTGTGCGTCCCCGCCGCAAGCCCTTCGACCGGCTTCAGGGTGAATGTGCCGCTGCCGCCCGGAGCTATGCTGCGAATCAGGGCGGATGTCGAGTCGCCGCGAACGAAACCGAATCTGCCATAGCCGGACAAAGTAATGCGCAGCTCTCCGGTCGGGCGGGAGCCAGGATTGCCCACGGTGAAAACAAGCGGCTCCTGCGGCCCGTAGCCTTCGGCCGCGGCAGGGAAGGAGCCGCCCCTGTCCAAAGTGATTTCAAGCGGAGCGTAGATGTGCGGGCTGTAATAGTCCTCGTCGCTCCAGAGATGGTTGTAAAGATAGGTGTCGCCCATATACGCAAACTTGTTGTACCATATTTTGTTGGTTCTTGACGTCTGTTCGGTGCTTCCGTCGCCGGGATCTATAAACCGTTCATACGAAGAATCATACAAATCGCCTCGCGTCCGGGCGGCAAACATGCTCTCTATCTGCTCCCCTGCCTCGGCATAGGGCCGGTAAAGGGACCTTCGGCTGGCGCCTGTGGCGATTCCCCCGTGGGTTTTGACCTTCACGGCGTACATGCCCACGTCCAGATTCATGCCATTGTCCGCGATGATGGTGTTTATTTCCAAATCCGTGCTGTCTTCATATATCATGAACGGCGCCGCGGAGGCCGGCGCGTCGGCCTCGCGGGGGGGCATAATCTTAAAGGCGCTCTTTGCGGTGCCGTCAAAGCCTATGCCATACTCATGGTAAAAGTCTAGGCCGAACCGGTCTTTCGGCACATAGCGAAAGTAGGACTGAACATTGACGCGGCCGTCATAGAAGGCTATTTGCAGCTCGCCGCCCGGCGTTATCGAGGCTTTGCCTTCGATGTAGCCTATTACGCTGTCGAAGCTGCCTCGCCCCTGCGCGCCGTCTATGACATCCTGCTTCGTCTGCTCAAACATGCCCGCCCCGGTCCAGTGTCTCCAGCCGGCCTGATTCACGATCGCGGCGTTCGCGTACCCGCGTATGGCAAATTCGTCGCCCGCGCGGCTCACTTCCCACTCGAACGGGTTTTGGGAGGGAATGGCCAAATCAAATTCGATCCGATCATACAGCTGCGCCACTTTGTCGTAGAAAAACGCATAGTGGTCGGAGCTGACCCAGTCGCTGACCGCCAGCCGCGCGTTGCGGGTATTCTTTTCCACCTCCGCGTCGCCCATGCGAAACTTCATCTGCTCCGGGTGGAAGAAGGTCAGCGCCTTCAGCGCGTCGAGGACTGTCTGCGCGCTGACCCCGCCGTCCTTCACCATTCCGTGGCATATTTGCATTGACTGGGCGGTCCCGTCGGCAAACTTGATTTCCAGCGTGAATCTGCCTATGTTCCCCGGCGTCAAGCAGAGCGGATCCGTCGGGTCAAGCCGCAAGGTCGCGTAGCTGTTCGGCGTGAACGGCCAGTCCTCCATGCGCAACACGGACGCCGGGGCGGCCGTGGTTCTGTCGTATGTATAATTGCCGTCGCTTCCGGGCTTGTCCTGCCGGATGGAGAGCCTGACTTCCGCAATCTCCCCCTTTGCCACTACCGGCACGTCGATGGTGTCCCCGCGCTGAAGCGTTATCACTTTATAGGGCGACGTCAGATCGACGCTCCGCGTCTCCCCGTCCGGGGAGTTCACGGTCGCGGTTCTCTGCTCGGTCGCCGTGTCGGGGATTATGTTGGCATATGGGACTGTCGCCCCATTTTTGAAAGCGTTGTCAAGGACCTGCAAATCGTAGTATTGGAGCCACCTCTCGGCGGTTGTCTGGCACTCGACTATGAGCCGGGCGCCGGGATTTTTATACAGCTCCCCGAATGGCAGCCGAAATTCCGGATTGATCCAGTCTATTGACGTCTCGCCCCCCGTGCCGGGGACGAATTTTCCGTCCCGGTCGATGACGCCGTATCTGACGCTGGTATCCGAGCGCAGCCAGTTTGTAACCTTGAACGTCGCCGCGGGCGCGGACATCGCGACAGCCGCGCAGCGAAATTGCGGGCTGTGGCCGCTGTCCGAATATGTGTAGTCAAAAGGGCTGATTTCCATATAATGCCTGTCGGCATATATTCGGGTCAATCCGCGCGCGGCGGCCAACGCGAATCTGACGTCGCCGGCGCCTTCCTGGCCGCCTTCCTGAGCGCTTTCCTGGGCGCCTTCCTGTCCGCCTTCCTGGGCGCCTTCCTGGCCGCTTTCCTGGCCGCCTTCCTGAATCATCCGCGCGGAGCCGCTTATGCCGTCCGGCTCGTAGATGATGACATACCCATCGTAAGGGGCCACCGCCCTTTCCACCGTTTGCCCTTTCCCGTTTTCGTAGCTGACGCTCACGGGCATGTCAAGCATGTTCTCCACGCGGAAGGCATAGACCTTGCCGGACAAGTCGTCGCTGCGATATGTAAATTCCATTTTGGTAGGGACATTCTCCCATGCCAGCGTCTGCGGCTGGCCGATTTGCCGCCCGTCCAGAATATAGGCATTGGAGCCGACCTCCCCGTCCTTGCCCATTTTGCCCCAGGACGCGGGCGCCACAACGCTCAGCCTCTGGGGGCGCGTCATGCCGTCCAAATATTCGAAGGCGGCTTGCTGGCCTGCGGCGTCGTACCCTATAAGCTCCGCGAGCTTGCTTTCGCGGACGCCGTAAAACACGTAGGGCTCGTCCCCGGGCTCGGGGCTTATCGTCGCGCCGTCTTTGCCGCCGAAGAATCTGAGCCGAATCAAATCGGCCGACACGTCGGCGACATTGATTCTCTTTGACATGGACTGGCTTTCCTGGCCGGGGCTTGACGCGGTGACGGCAATGCTCTCGAATCCCGCGCCGGCGGGGGTGAAGGCGACGCTGGCGGTCAGAGCGGTCAGCCCGTTTGGCGTTGTTTCCGCGTCTGTGACGGCAACAGGCCCTCTGTCCGACGCCAAGGCGTAGCCCGGCATGAGGTCCCCGATGCGGAACGCAAAGGTTGCTTGCTGGCCGGGAAAGACGCTGGCCGTTTCGGCAAGGCATTCCATCGTGATTGGCGGCGGCGCGACGTACACATTGGCCGTGGCGGAAACGGGCGCCGCGCCCTCGCGCGTCGCCGTCAGGGCGATGGCATACGCGGGCTGAAGCTCGCCGCCGGCAAACGCGGACACGGTTTTGGGGATGGCGCCGCCGAACGGCAGGCTCACTTCCGTGACGCCGTTCGCCCGCTCCGCGCCGCCGCTTGCCACTCTTGTCCCTCCGGCATCCAAAATCTCATAGGCGAGCGCGGCGCCGTCCCAGTCGCCGTCGAAGCTGTCGAAATTGTCGTAGAACCGGGCGGTCACGCTTTCGGCGCCGTCCCCCAAGCTCGCCGAAACGCTGTCGGCAATCAGGCGGGCCTGGGTGTCCCCCACAAAGAAGCTGTAGGCCGTCGCCAGCTCGACGCCGCTTGCGGGAAGCCCCTGCTCCGCGCGATATGCCGCCTCGTCCATGGTCAGGGCAATCGTCGCGCGGCCTTCGCCAAGGAAGCGCAGCGTGCCGCCGGGCGATATGCTGGCCCGGCCGGGATTGCCGGATGTCCACGCGTATCCCTGAACCGTGGCATTGGCAGGGCTGACCTGCACGCTGAGCGGATAGGCGGCGCCGATATTGGCGGCCGGGACATTGTAAGGGGGCAGCCCGGCGACTGTGACGCTCTCTATGGGGACAAACGCCGCCGTTTCGGGCAGGATTTCAACGATTTTGTACGCGCCATACAGCGCTCTGCCCCCGCCTCCGCGCCTGTATGTTTCTATGGCGATCGCCATGGGGCTCCCGGTATCGTTTGCGGGAGCCGGGAAGGCGGCTTTTATGCTTTGGGTTTCCTCGTTCCAGGAAAACGCGCTTTCGCTGACGAAGCTTTCGCCGCCGTCGCATGAAAAGCCAAATGTGCGCGGCCAATAGTCCAAGTTGCTGGAAAAGCCCCAGCGCTCGGCATTGCTCACGGGGAGGGAGACATTGATCGTCTCAAGCCCCTGGTAGGCATCCTTGTCGGTGGCCATGGCGCCGAAAGCGGGGTCGCCCGCGGCGTAGTTGAAAGTGTACGTGCTGACGTCTATATGCTCGGCCCCAAGGCTGACCGCGCTGCCGTCTCTCGCGTTCTTGATGCCTGCGATGCCGGCGACCTCCCATTCTTCGCCGTCGCCTATGGCATTGGGGGGGATGAGAAATGTCACGCAGCTCAGAATCGACCCGGCGGCTTCAATGGGATAGACGGTCAGCGTGTCCGCGCCGTCGGTCAGAGTCATTTGCAGATCGCCCGTAATCTCGCACATCGCCTTAGTGTCCACGAACCAGTTGTCCTCAGCCTGAAAATCGGCGCGAATGGCTTTGTGCTCCCCCAATTCCTCGCTGCCGCTGACGAGGCCCACATTGGCGTGCACGACGTCTCCCGCGTACTCCGCGTCCGGGCTTGCGGCTTTTGTCGCCACGATGCGGATTACGCGCG
>JAISFK010000401.1 GCA_031263625.1 Clostridiales bacterium | reverse complement strand
AACAGCGTTTCCTTCTCCCTGCGCAAGGGCAAGACGCTCGGCCTTGTGGGGGAGACGGGCGCGGGGAAGACCACGATCGCCAACGCGATCATGGGGATTCTGTCCGCGCCGCCCGCCGTCGTGAAGAGCGGTGAGATCCTCTTGGACGGCGAAGACCTGCTGAGGCTGAGCGAGGACGCGATGTGCCGCGTTCGCGGCAAGCGCGTCACGATGATCTTCCAGGATCCCATGACGGCCCTCAACCCGGTTTTGACTGTGGGGCGGCAGATCGCGGAGGTCATCGAGATTCACGACGCCGTTACCCGCGCCGAGGCCAAAGAGCGCTCGGAGAAGATGCTCGAGCTGGTCGGCATCCCGGCGGCGCGCTACGGCGAGTACCCCGACCAGTTTTCCGGCGGCATGCGCCAGCGCGTGGTCATCGCGATCGCCCTGGCCTGCAACCCGGAGCTGCTGCTGGCGGACGAGCCCACCACCGCGCTGGACGTCACGATCCAGGCGCAGGTGCTGGAGCTCATGCGGGAGCTCAGCAGCGCGAAAGAGACCTCGCTGATCCTGATCACCCACGACATGGGCGTCGTCACGGAGATGTGCGACGACGTGGCGGTCATCTATGCCGGCGAGATTGTCGAGTCGGGCTCGCTGGCGGATATTTTCGAGGATCCGAGGCACCCGTACACAAACGGCCTGTTCGGCTCCATTCCCCGCATTGACGCCGACGTGGATGAATTTAGCCCGATCGCCGGGCTGCCGCCGAACCCCGCCAGGCTGCCGCCGGGCTGCAAGTTCCACCCCCGCTGCCCGGGCGCGGCGCCGCAGTGCGAGGCCGGCGACGTGCCGGCCGTCGAGGTTTCGCCGGGGCACTTCTGCAAATGCCTGTACCTGTTTCAGAACGGAGGCGCGTGACATGGCGGAATTGGTGAGGGTTGAGCACCTGAAAAAATACTTCAAGGTTCCGAAAGGGACGCTGTGCGCGGTGGACGGCGTTTCACTCTCCATCGGCGAGGGCAGGACGATGGGCATCGTCGGCGAGTCCGGCTGCGGGAAGTCCACGCTCGGGCGGACGCTGCTGCACCTGACGGACAGCACGGGCGGCAAATTCTTCTTCGAGGGCAGGGACGCCACAAAGCTGGGCAAGGCCGAGCTGCGGGCCTACAGGGAGAAGGCGCAGATCATCTTCCAGGATCCCTATTCCTCGCTGAACCCCCGCCAGACCGTCGAGGACACGATCTATGAGACGCTGCTGCTGGCAAAGAGGCACAGCCGCGCCGAGATCATGGACAGGATCACGCAGGTCATGGAGATGGTGGGCATAGACAGCCGCCTGCGCCTCTCCTACCCGCACGAGCTGGACGGCGGCAGGCGCCAGAGGGTCGGCATCGCGAGGGCGCTGGCGCTGAACCCGAAGTTCATCGTCTGCGACGAGCCGGTCTCCGCGCTGGACGTGTCCATCCAGGCGCAGGTGCTGAACCTTCTCCAAAAGCTCCAGCGCGAGCAGGGGCTCGCGTATATGTTCATCACTCACGACCTCTCGGTCGTGCGCCATATATCGAACGACATCGGCGTGATGTATCTCGGCCAGCTGGTGGAAACGTGCCCGTCCAAGGAGCTGTTCAGGACGCATTACCACCCCTATACCAAGGCGCTGCTTTCGGCGATCCCCACGCTGGACATCCACAGCAGGATGAAGCGCGCGATGCTCAGGGGCGAGATCGCGTCCCCGATCAACCCAAAGCCCGGATGCCGGTTCGCCGAGCGCTGCCCGTGCGCGGCGGAGCGCTGCCAGCAGCCGCAGGCGCTGGAGGAGATATCGCCCGGCCACGCCGTCGCGTGCTGCCGGGCGAGGGAGCTTAACAATTTGCAGGCGCCGCGCGCATAGCCGCGCTGCGCGGGAGGACAGGACATGAACGCGGATTACGGATACCCGCACTTTGATTTATGGGAAACCATGCCGGCGGCCGGCCCCAGCGCGCTGGAGCGGCTGGTTCGGATCCTGGGGAAGCTGCCGGAGCGCCGGGGCGGCATCGACGCGCGGCCGGAATACCAGCAGGACTGGGCGGAGGCCAGGCTGAGCCCGGCCTACCACTACAAGGCGGGCTGCGTGGACGATCCCGCCGCCATCGGCAGGCTAAACGCCGGCGGACTGCGCTACGAAAGCCTGGAAATGGGCGCCACCCGCTGGCTGGCGATTGTCCCGCAGGAGGCGTATGAGAGGCGCGACAGAAAGCTGCCGCTCCTGCTCGTCTTTCACAGGGAGAATTACGACGATCCCTTCTGGGCGATGAAAACGCTGGAAAAATATAGCGGCCACATCGACGGCGCGGCGCGGAATAAAGATCGCTCGCTGATCTTCGTCGTCGGCAACGGCGCGCCCGCTCGCATGTTCGGCGGCATGATAACGGAGGGCCTGCAGAACTATTGCGGCGACAAGGACAGGATCCTCGTGGACTTGAGCGCCGTCAGGGAAAACGGCCTGAGCCTGAAGCAGCTGGAGGGCTTTGCCTACCCGCTGGAGGACGGGAGCGACGCGGAGGATCCCGACGCCTGCGTCGAGCTTTTCGACGGGATCCCGGCGCTGAATTTCAGCCGCCGCTGGGTTTCGCCGTGGCGGCCCCACCCGCCGGACGGCGCCGGGGACGGGACGGTGGACAGGGAGCGGATGCTCCGCAGCGAGATGGGCCGCAAGATTCTGGAGGGCCGCATCTTCATGTCCGCGCACCGGTCGCCGGACAGCCCGGAGGCGCGCGCCTATTGGCGGGAAATGGGCCTGCGCTGCGACACCCGCTTCGTCGAGGGCGAGCGCTGGGCGATCTTCGTCCCGACCGGCGCCGGCCCAGAAAAGCTGCCGATAGTCGTGTGCCTGCACGAGGTCAACGAGCCGAACGACCACGGGATCGTCGCCGGATTCAGCATGTTCCGGGGGTTCTGCGACGTCGCGGCGCAGGGCGGCTGCGCCGTCATATTTTTCGCCATGGAGAGCCCGCGCGGCAACGACCTGATCTGCGGCATCCTGGACGACGCGGCAAGGCGCTATCCAGTTGACCTCTCCCGCGTCTACATCACCGGGCACTCGCACAACGGGCATTTTGCCCAGGAGTTTGCCCGGCGGCACCCTAAGGCGATCGCATGCGTCGCGCCCATGGGCAACTCGCCGGGGCTGCCCGCTCCCGCCGTCAGCCACGAGGCCGTGGCGGTTGACGACGAGCGGGCCGCCTTGATGGAGACAATGGACATGCCCACCTGCATCCTGTGCGGGTGCAAGGAGGTGGGCTGCCTCGTGCCGGTCAACAAGGCCGGGCGCGCCTTTGAGGCGGGCATCAACGTGGAGGGCTACGCCGCCTCCGCCGAGGGCAAGATTGCCATGTGGAACCGCCGGCTCAAAGCGCAGCGCTGCCCGGAGCAGCGGGCCGAGGACGTGCTGGCGGCGGCGAGCAGCCCGTGCAAGGCCACGCGGGAGCTGGGGTTCCCAAGCGATCGCGCCGAAACGCTCTATATAGACGGCTTCGAGCACTACGTGGCGGATCTCAAAAACGCGGACGGCAAGTTCCATTTCCGGGTAGTGGCCGTGGAGAACGCGCCGCACACGATCGCGCCGTCCATGTGCGGGGTTGCGTGGAGCTACATGCGCCGCTTCGCCAGGGATCGGGATTCCGGGGCGGTCATAGAGCTGCTGTAGCCGCTTGCGGGCTATTCATGCAAATCATATGCCCATGCAATCATGCAATCATGCAATCATGCAATATGCAATCATGCAAATAAAGATTTGACAGGGGAGGGATTTTCACATGCCTTACGGCAAGCACAGGGATTTTATAAGCAAGCCCATCAAGAGCGGGCGCATCGGCGACCCAGTTTTCGGCGCGTGGATCAAGGAGCTGCGGGAGAACAACCCGACCAAGAGGGTCTATGACATAGACCCATACGTGGAGGTCTACCAGTTCCGAGACAACCTCTACGGCCTGCTGACGCACATTCTGGACACCGGCGGCGGGCTCGTGTGGATGTGGCTGATCGTCGGCCCGGAAAAGGCCATGCTGATAGACACCAGCTTCGGCGTGGGCGACTTGAAAGGGCTGGTAGGCGAAATCACGGGCGACATGCCGCTCATTGTGGCCAACACCCACTGCAGCCCCGACCACTCCTACGGCAACTGCCAGTTTGACCGCTGCCATTCCCACCAGCTCCAGGCGCCTGACATGGAGTGGAAGCAGGACGAGGGCATCCGCCACTATCTGACGGACGACAGCGGCAAGCCGATCTGGGTGGAGTTTGATCCCAAGGATTTCGTGCCGTTCAAGCGCTACGAGTTCGTCGGCGTGCCGGACTGCCATGCGTTCGAGCTCGGGCGGGGCTACGAGGTCGAGCTCGTCAACATCCCTGGGCACCAGCCGGGGCACAGCGCCTACTTGGACAGGCAGGGCCGCTTCCTCATTGGCGGCGACGCCTTTCCAGCCGGCGGCCTGACCGGCGGCAGCAATTTTAGCGCCGACGAGCGCCACGCCAGGGACAAATTCCAGGGGAGCTGGCTCCCCAGCGAGGACTCCATGCGCAAATGCACCACCCTGCGCGACGCGCTGATCCGCCTGTCCAAGCGTCTGGGCGAGTTCGACCGCATATTCTGCGGCCACGGGATCCAGGATCTCGACAGCAGCCTGGTGCTGGAGCTGATAGAGGCCTGCAACCAGATCATCGCCGACCCCGAGGCATACGACGAGCTGCGCGGGGACAGGCGGCTGAAAAAGCTCCCGAGCGGCGGCTACATGCCCTACTTCAAAAATGGCATATAAAAAGATAAAGCAAGAAAAAGAAAGATAAAGGAAGATAAGCGAGATAAACAGAGATAAAGAAAGAGGGATGAACGCAACATGGGCAAATACGAAGCTTGCTGCGCCGAAATGTTTTTGCGCGAGGACAACCCGCGCCGCCCCGGCCGGGCCGGAACCTGGATATTCGGGCAGGAATTCAAGGGCCAGAAATATCTGGAGGAAGCGCCCAACATGGTGGAAATTCTGACGATCACGGGCAATTACATGATGATGAACGGCTTCCCCGAAGGCTTCCAGAGTCGCGCGTACAATATGGGCGACCACAAGGGCGGCCCGTTCCCCAAGTACAACATGGGCTGCGACAAGACCATGATCTTCTGCGGGACCGGCATGGACGACATGCGGGATCTGGGCGCGGAGGTCGAGTTCCACCTCGGGGAGGGCGAGAGCGAGGAAATCTTCCGGTTCAGCGAGCCCAGGAGCGTGCTGATCCCCAAGGGAGTGCGCTACGGCCCGATTTACGTCACCAAATTCCGCAGGGATCTCTTCGTGATCAATGTCTACACGGTCAACTCGAAAGCGGAGGCCAAAATAGAAAACGCATGGGATTTTGTGGGCGACAACGCCAAAATCCAGGAAGTGATTGGCGATGACATGGAGGCGTACCGCTCGTTTTACGGCAGCGATCCCGTCGCGCCCATGGAGAAGGCGATTGGGGAGGGGATGTAGCGCTATGGCTGAAAAAGTGGCAATCCCCGGCACAGACCTGTCCATGCTCCCGTTCGGGCTCGGCACTGTCGGAGCGGGCATCGACTGGGACGGCGCGGACGCCGACCGCATTTTTGACGCGTTTCTGGACATGGGGGGCAGCCTGATAGACAGCGCGCGCGTCTATTCCGACTGGATCCCCCCGGAGATCGGGAGGAGCGAGCGGGTCGTCGGCGACTGGCTGGCCAGAAGCGGGAAGCGCGGCCGGATCATACTCGTGACAAAGGGCGGGCACCCGGTATATCGCAAGCCCGACGACGATCTGCGCATATCCAGGATGTCGCCGGCCGACATGCGGCATGACATCGAGCTCTCCCTGAGAGCGCTGCGGACGGAGACGATCGACATATATTTCTACCACAGGGACAACCGCTCGCAGCCTGTAGAAGAAGAAATAGAGACGATGGAGGCTTTTCGCAGGGAGGGGAAGATCCGCTACTACGGCTGCTCCAACTGGCGGGCGGACCGAATCCTGGAGGCCGATGCCTACTGCAAAAAAATGGGCTATCGCGGCTTTGTGGCGGATCAGGCGCTGCTCAACCTCGGCATGAGGCATATGAAGCCCATGGCGGACGACACGCTCGCCGCCATTGACGGGGAGTTGCGCGAGTACCACGCGAGCAATCCGCAAAATCTGGCGATGCCGTACATGGGCGTGGCAAGCGGTTTTTTCCACATCCTGGCGGAGAAGGGCGAGGAAGCCGTCAAGGACAGCCCCTACTGCACCCCGGAAAACATAAAGCTCGCAGGGCGCTGCCTGGCCCTGCGGGAGAAATACGGCGCGACGGTTTCGCAGGCGGTGCTGGGGTTCTTCGCGGTGCAGCCTTTCCGCTGCGCCCCGCTGTACGGGCCGCAGACGGTCGAGCAGCTGAAGGACGCGCTTGGCGCGCTGGACATCCCCTTTGAAAAGGGCGACTATGACTTTGAAAATGGCGGCCGCGATCTTGCGGCTTGCCCGTGAAAAACAACGGCCAGGCGCTTATACGCGATCTGACCGCCGGCAGCATACCCCGCCGGCTCCTGGCTTTTGCCGGGCCGCTCTTTCTGTCCGGGCTGCTCCAGACCACCTACAATATGGCGGACATGGCGGTGGTGGGGCATTTTGGCGGCAGCGCCGGCCTTTCCGCGGTTACGAACGGCGGCGAGATCCTGTCGTTTCTGACATTTGTCGCCATAGGCTTTTCCAATGCCGGGCAGGTCATACTGTCCCAGCTCGTCGGGGCGAACCGGAAAGAAAGCGTGGGGCGCCTCGTGGGGACGCTGTTCACGTCCATGCTGGGCGCGGCGCTGGCGCTCACGGCAGCTTGCGTCGCGCTGAGCGACGCCATGCTGGGCTTGATTAACACGCCGCCGGAGGCATGGGACGGCACTGCGGACTATGTCGTAATATGCTGCCTGGGGCTCGTATTTATATACGGCTACAATCTGGCGGGCGCGATATTGAGGGGGCTGGGGGATTCCAGGCACCCGTTTGTCTTTGTAGCGATCGCCTCTTTGGTCAACGTGGCGCTGGACTTGCTGTTTGTCGCCGTTTTTGGCTGGGGCGTGGCCGGCGCCGCGCTTGCCACGGTGATCGGCCAGGCTGTCAGCTTTGCGTGCGCCCTTGTTTTTCTGTACCGCAGGCGCGCGTGGCTGGGGTTTGACTTCAAGCCCTCCAGCTTTCGCCTGGACAGGGAGCTCTTTCCGGCGCTTGTCAGGCTTGGCGTGCC
>JAISFK010000388.1 GCA_031263625.1 Clostridiales bacterium | reverse complement strand
CGGGCTCGCGGCGCTCCGCGTCCAGCAGGGCGACTTTGATCGACTCGTGGCCGAGCCTCCGAAAGTTCTGCTCCATGAGGCCGATTCTGTGCTCGTATATGTCGCACGCCAGAATGTCGGCCTCGCCTGCGGCCAGCTCCGCCAGATAGCCGCACTTCCCGCCGGGGGCCGCGCACATGTCCAGGACGCGGTCGCCAGGCCGCGCGCCAACCGCCAGCGCGCACAGCATGGAGCTCTCGTCCTGCACCGTGAACAGACCGTCCAGAAAAAGCGGCGAGCGGGCGAAGCCGGAAGGGCTGAGCAGGCGCACGGCGTCGCGGGAGTATTTTCCGGGCGCCGCGCAAAAGCCATCCCTGTTCAGGGCTTCAATCAGGCCCTCGCGCGCGGCGCGCAGCCTGTTGGCCCTGACCGTCAGCTCCGGCCGCGCGTTGCCGGCGCGCATGAGGCCGTCCGCGAAATCCGCGCCGTAGCGCGCCACCCAGCGCTCGCAGAGCCACAGCGGATACGAGTGCATGAGGCTCAGGCGCTCGGCGTCGCCAGCCGGGGCCGGCTCCGGCAGCCAGAAGCTGAACGCGGGCGTGAGCGAAAGCGGCTTCGCGGGCTGCATCGGCTGCATCGGCCGCGCCGCGCGCTCAGGCGCGAACGCGGGCGCGGGCTGCACCCCCGGCGCTGGCCATGCGGGCGGCGCGGCGGCTTCCTGCGCTGCGGGCGGTGCTGGTTGCGCGGGCGGCATGGGCCGCACGAGCGCCGGTTGCGCAGGTTGCGCGGGCGGCGGGGATTCCGGAGCCGGCCCCGGCGCCATGTCGGGCGCCCGCGCCGCGCTATCCGCCGACACGCGCCTCAGCAGCGCGTTCACGAACGCCGCGGAGCCTTTGTTGCCGTATTTTTTCGCGAGCTTCACGGATTCGTTGCACGCGGCGGACGGCGGTATCCTGTCCAAAAAGACAAGCTGGTAGACGCCCAGCCGCAGGATGTTCAGTATCGGCAGCGCCACGCGCTCCCTCCTGAGCTTGGAATACGCGAATATGACATGGTCAACGGCCAGCTTCCACTTCGTGACGCCATAGACGAGCTCGCGCACGAGGGCGGCCCTGTCCCCGGAGCCGGCCCCCTCCTCGCCCGGCCCAAAGCCCGATCCGGCATAGGCGCCGCCGCCATCGCCAGCGCCTGCGGCAAAGCCAGCGTTGTCGGCAACGCCATCGCTTGCTGCAGAGCCTGCGCCTGCGGCAGATCTGGCGCCGCTGGCGGCGCCAATGCCGTCGCCGTTGGCAAAGCCCACAGCGCCTGCAGCAGAGCGGGCGCCGCCGCCGGCGCGAAAAGCCGCCGCGCCAGACGGGCCGGCTCCGGCCGCAATCGATCCGGCCCCAGTTCCCGCCCCAGCCGCGCCGACCGCCGCCGCGCCGCCGCGCCTCGTCTGGCGGGCGATGGCCGCGCCGCTGTACGCGGCGTTCCGCTCCATGTCGTTGAGCGCGAGCAGCGCCCGCTCGCGCTCGCTCATGGCTTTTCCGGCCTTTGGGCCATGCCTGAAAGGTTGTGCCAGCACGCGCCTATGTCCATCGGCTTGCCGTTTTCAAACTGCAGCCGCGTGACGTCCAGCGTGCCCCCGTCGCCGCACGCGATGCGCAGGGCGTCCCGCGTGACGGAGGCGACGTCCCCCGGCCTCGCGCCGGCCGCGCCCCGCGCGCCCGCAGCCCCGCCGGCCCCTTCGGCCGCCCCGCTCAAAGCCGAATCCGAAACCGGCGACAGCGGCGGCGATGGCGACAGCACTGGCGCCGACGCCGTCGCCGCCAGTATCTTCGCCCTCCTGCCGCCCAGCTCCGCGACGGCGCCCGGCCACGAGCTGAACGCCCTCACCCTGTTCGCGACGGCCGCCGCAGCCATGCCAAAGTCCAAAACCCCGTCGCCCTTGCGGATCAGCGGCGCCTTTGACGCGAGCGCGCCGTCCTGCGGCACGGGCTTTATCAGGCCGGCCAGATAGCCGGGGATCGCCTTTTTCAGCGCCCGCGCGCCCAGCTCCGCCAGCAGATCGTGCAGCTGGGCGAAGTACATGCCGGCGGGAATCTCGACGGCCTCCTGGAGCAAAATGTCGCCCGTGTCCACGCCCTCGCCCATGAGCATGGCCGTCACGCCCGTCGCGCCGTCGCCGTTGGCCAGCGCCTGGTGTATGGGCGACGCGCCCCGGTACTTGGGCAGCAGCGACGCATGGACGTTTATGCAGCCATGCCTCGGCGCGTCCAGCAGCCGCTTTTTCAGTATGCCGCCGTATGCCGCCGTCACGATCAGGTCGGGGGACATGGCCAGGATCTCGCCATACGCGTCGTCGGGCTTTTGGGGCTGCAGCACTGGGATCCCCGCCCGCAGCGCGCACAGCTTAACCGGCGGCGCCGCGAGCTTCCCGCCGCGCCCTTTCGGCCTGTCCGGCTGCGCGACGGCGGCCGCCACGTCATAGCCCTCCTCGATCAGCATTTCCAGGCATGGCACGGAAAACTCCGGCGTCCCCATGAACACTATTCTGGCCATTCTGGCTATGACACCGCCTCCCCGCCGCCCGGCTGCCCGCCGCTCCCGCGCTCCCCGGAGCGGCCGCTCGCCTGCGCCTGCCCGCCTGCCTGGGCCCGCCCGCTCGCCTGCGCCTGCCTCCGGCCGTTTCCGCCGGTCTGGGCCTGCGCCCGCCCCCGGCCACTCCCGCCGGCCCGGCTCCGCGCCTGTCCGCCGCCTCCCTGCTCCTTGCCCCGCTCCTGCGGCGCCCCGGCGCCAGCCTTTGCCCCAACGCCAGCTTCGGCGCCAGCCCTTGCCCCGGCGCCAGCCCCAGCCCCAGCGCCAGCTTCGGCGCCAGCCTCTGCCCCAGCGCCAGCTTCGGCGCCGGCCTCCGCCTCGCGCAGCCGCTCCACTTCCTCTTTCGAGTACAGATCCTCGTCAACCTTGTCGTAAAACATGATGCCGTCCAGATGGTCGATCTCGTGGCAGCACGCCACGGCGAACAGCCCCGTCGCCTGATACTCGACCGTCGCGCCGCTCCTGTCCATGGCCGCGAGCCTGACCGCCTCCGGCCGCCGCGCGTTGCCGTACAGCCCCGGAAGGCTCAGGCAGCCCTCGTAGTAGTCCTGCTCGCCGGACGCCTCCAGAATCACGGGGTTGATCAGCTCAATCGGCCCCTCCCCCACGTCGATGACCACAACCCGCTTCAGGATTCCCACCTGCGGCGCCGCGAGCCCGACGCCGTCGGCCTCCTTCAGCGTTTCCACCATGTCGTCGAGCAGCTGCCTGATCCTGCCAGTGACTTTCTCCACCTCCCTGGAACGCTTCCTGAGAACGTCGTCCCCGTCCATGCATATAATCCTTGTCGCCATAAAGCACTCCTTATGCCTGCGTCCTTATTGCTTGATGCCTGCGTCTTTATTGCCAGCCTGCATCCTTGTTGCTTGCCTGCATCCCATTATCATCATCATCGTCATCGCTATTGCCGCTCACATCATTGAGAAAGGATTTATGTCGATGCTCACATCGACGTTCTTTAGCTCCCTGCCGCCCAGGCAGCCGTCCAACGCCTCCCTGATCAGGCTTTCGAGCGCCTCGGCGTCCGGGTGCTTCAGGATGGAGCGCCAGCGGTACTTCTCGCGCACCTTGGCTATCGGCGGGCGCATGGGGGCGAGCACGGTCAGCGCGGTTTCGCCCCGCGCCGCGCCAATCGCGCCGATCCTGCCGCACAGCGCCTCCGCCGCGCGCCTGGTAGCCGCGTCGTCCCGCCCCGACGCCAGAATGGCGCCGATCGCGTTGAACGGCGGGTACAGCAGCTCGCGCCGCGCTATGATCTCCTGCCTGTAAAAGCCCTTGTAGTCGTGCTCGCGCGCCATGCGGACGCTGTAGTGGTCCGGGTTGTACGTCTGGATGATCGCGCGCCCCGGCGCCGCCCCCCTGCCGGAGCGCCCGGAAACCTGCGTCAGCAGCTGGAACGCCCGCTCGGCCGCGCGGTAGTCGTTGAAATTCAGGATCGAGTCCGCCGCGAGTACGCCCACGAGCGTCACGTCGGGAAAGTCATGGCCCTTCGCGATCATCTGCGTCCCGATCAGGATGTCGATCTTCTTCCGCGCGAACTCGTCCAGCACCTTGGCGTGCCCGTCCTTGCCGGACGTGGTGTCCCTGTCCATGCGTATGACGGTGCAGCCCGCGAACGCCTTCCTGACCTCCTCCTCGACGCGCTCCGTGCCCATGCCGAACTGCCTGACGCTCCCGCCGCCGCACGCGGGGCACGCACTCGGCACAGGCGCCGTCAGCCCGCAGTAGTGGCAGACGAGCCGGTTCCTGTCCTGATGGTACGTGTACGAAACGCTGCACTCCCTGCAAGTCACGATGTAGCCGCAGTCCCTGCACAGCATGAACGAGGCGTAGCCGCGCCTGTTCATGAACAGTATGGCCTGCTTTTTCGCGGCCAGGCTCTCGCGGATCGCGGCCTCCAGCGGCCTGCCGAATATGCTGCGGTTGCCGCTGCGCAGCTCGTCGCGCATGTCCGTGACCGTCACGTCCGGCAGCCGGCTGCTGTTGGCGCGGCCCGTCATTTCCAGCAGCCGGATCTTGCCCTGCTCGGCCAAAAAATACGTGTCCACGGACGGCGTCGCGGAGCCGTACATGAGCAGGGCGCCGTGCTCGCGGCACCGAAAGCGCGCGATCTCGCCCGCGTGATAGCGCGGGGACATCTCCGACTTGTACGAGCTCTCGTGCTCCTCGTCTATCACGACAAGCCCTATGTCCCGGAACGGCGCGAACACCGCCGAGCGGGCCCCCACGGCGATCGCCGCGCCGCCGCTCCTGACGCGCCGCCACTCGTCGCCGCGCTCGCCGTCGGACAGCCTGCTGTGGAAGATGGCGACGAGCTTGCCGAACCTTGCCCTGAACCTGTCCGCCATCTGCGGCGTCAGCGATATCTCCGGCACGAGCACGATGGCCTGCCTGCCCATGGCCAGGGCCTGGGCGGCGAGCCGCATGTACACCTCCGTCTTGCCGCTGCCCGTGACCCCATGCAGCAGGATCTCCGAAAACTCGCGGGCCTCCAGCCGCTCGGACGCATATTCCAGCGCACGCGCCTGCTCCGCGCTGGGAACGGGCGCCTCGGACGCGCCGGGGGCGGCGCAGCGGCGGCCGCGCCCAGGCCGCCTGTCCACCGCGATGCTGGCGCGCTCCAGCCAGCCGGCCCGGACGAGCGTGTCCACGACGCCCGCCGAAACGCCCGCCTCCGCGGCCGCGTCCCTCACGGGGACGGCTGCGGGCCGAGCGGGGACGGTGGCGGGCCGAGCGGCCAGCTCTCCGGGCGCGGCCGGCGCCGACTCTCCGAGCGCGGCTGGCACCGACTCTCCGGTCGCGGCGGGGGGGTCGGATGCGCCCGCCTGCTCGTCTAGCTGCCCATGCGCACCTGCCTGTGCGCCATGCGCGGCCCATTCGCCAGACTGCCCGGATGCGCCAGCCTGCCCACCCTGCTCAGGCCCGCCTGTCGGCTCGTCTAGCTGCCCAAGCGCGAGTTGCCCAACTGCGCCCGCCGGCCCGCCCTGCTTGGGCGCGCCCGCCCATTCGCCAGCCTGCCCGCTCTGCTCGCCCTGCGCCGGCTCGCAACCCGCCGCGAGCATGTATTCGAGAACCCTGATCTGCTGCGCGCGGGCGATCCGGCCCGCGTCTATCGCGTCCCTGACCGCGCCCGGCCCGGCGGCGAGCCTGACGCCCATGACAGTCCGGCCCGACGCGCCGTCGGCCTCCCGATCCCAGCCCTTGGGAAGCATGCAGGACAGCGCCTCGAACCATGTGCACATGTACTTGTCCCGCATGTGCGCCGCGAGCGCGAAATCCCGGCTGTCCAGCAGCGGCTCGCTGTCCGGCAGCGAAAGCAGGGCCTTCATGGCGCCATGCCACGCCCCCGGTGCGCCGCCGCTACCGCCCGCCTCGATCCGCCCGCCCGTTTCTGCCGGCGGCAGGCCGCTCCCCGCCAGCGATGCGCCGCGCTCAGGCGGCAAAATGCCCTGTTCGGGCAGCATAGAGCCGCCCTTGGGCAACAGGGAATCGCCCTCTGGCAACAGGGATTCCCCTTCGGGCGGCAGGGCGCCCGGCCCCCCGCGCACCGCGACAATTATCGCGACCCGCGCCGCGTTGCGCGCCCCAAACGGCGCGAACGCCCTCATCCCCGGCTTCGCGCGGCCCGCCAGCCCCTCCGGCACGACATAGTCGTACTCGCGGTCAAAGGCCCGCGTCGCGTTGGAAACCACCACCGTCGCTATGCAAGGCGCATGGCTCACAGGTATTCATTCAGGAATCCGGGCGTGTTCTCCGCCTTGCCGTTAATGCTGAGGACAAAATTGATGCCGTATTTTTCCGCCTGGACCTTGAGCTCCTTGAAAAAGCCCTCCAGCGACATGATGTCCTCCTTGACTATGTAAGTCAGCCCGTCAATAAAAATGCTCTCGATGTCATAGTTCTGGGAGATGATGCCGCAGATAAAGGCAAAAAACTTCTCCGCGCCGTTGACAGGGTATACGGAAACGTCCGTGAAGCGGATCTCGTGCTTCAGCTGGTACATCAGGTCGTTGCTGTCGTCGATGAATACGACGTCGCCCTTGCGCATGTCGGCGTGCTCGTTCGCCATATCCACCATCATCTTCGACTTTCCCATCCCTTTTTCGCCGTAAAATACTTTTATCATGTCACCATGCCCCTTCAATTTATATTATCGGCTGTTAGCCGCGCGCCGCCCCTATGCCGCCTCCCGCCGCGTCCATCGCTCCCGCCGCGCTCACGCTTGCGGCGCTCGCGCTTGCGACGCCCATGCCCGCAACGCCCATGCTTGCGACGCCCATGCCTGCGGCGCCAGCCTCTTTCGCCGCCTCGCCAGCGGATGCCGCCGCGAAAACGGCGCCGCTCTCTTTTGCCGCCGCGTCGGCGACCGCCGCCTCATAGCTGGCGCCGCCTTCTTTTGCCGCCGCGCCAGCGGGTAGCTCGCCGGCCATCCCTGCTCTGCCGGCCATCTCAGGCGCGCCCGCCGTTCCAGTTGCCGTCGCCGCCATCGCGCCCGCCGCGCCTGCCGCCGCAATTTCGCCGGCCATCCCTGTTGCGACCGCCGTTCCAGTCGCCATCGCGCCCGCCGCCGCAGTTCCGCCAACCATCCCAGCCGCACCCGCCGTCCCCGTCGCGCCCGCCATTCCTGCCGCCGTCGCCGCCGCGACCGCAGAGCCCGCCATCCCCGCCGCGCCGCCCGGCCTGGCCGAGCCGGCCTCGCCCGCGCCCTCGGCGGCCCGCCTCGCGCCGCCCACCTCCAGCTTGGACAGCGACACCTCATACGCGACGCGCTCGGCCACGGAGCCGTTGTCGAATTTCTTCTGGTAGCTCCGGCTCTGTATGCGCCCCCAGATCTTGATGTTGTCGCCCACCGACAGCCCAGAGCAGAAGCGCGCGTTCCTCCCCCATGAAATGCAGGGGATGTAGTCGGATTTGTTGTACGCCCTGTTGACGGCGATCAGCAGGTCCGTAATCTCCCTGCCGAACGGCGTGCATCTGTATATCGGCTTTTTGCATATGTAGCCGTTCAGAAATATCTTGTTGGGGTTCCGCATGGCGCCGTCGCCGTCAATGAACGCGATCTCGCGCGCAAACACGGTCAGCAGCAGCTTGCTGCCGCTCTCGGCGATGCTGTTGTACGATCTGAACTGGCCCTCTATTTCAACGGCCGAGCCGACTTCCAGCTTTCTCTTGCCAATCAGCCGCTCGGATATCGTCACGGATATGCTGTCGCTGCTGTCGCTCAGCCTTGGCACGTCGAGCAGGAAAAAATAAAAGCCCTCCCCGTATATTTCATGGCTGTATTTCAGCTCCGTCGATACCTTGCCCGCAACTGTCACCATGTTGTTTTCGGCTAGTTCTCCGACCATTGCACAGACGCTCCTTCGTTTTGTCAGGCGTATTAAAAATGCCTGCGGCAAGCCGCGTTTTTTACATTATATTATATTTCCCCGACTTTTGGAATACCCATCTTGCAGCGGCGCTGCCGTGACGCTGCCGTGACGCTGCCGAGCCTTCCTTCGCGGTCGCTCTATCATGCGCGCCCTTGGCCCTGGCCCGCGCCCGCGAGCGACACTATCTTGGCCGCAATCTGGCCCAGCGGCAGCTGGTAGCGCACGGCGCCCATCTCGTAGGCCACCTTGGGCATGCCGTACACGACGCAGGACTTTTCGTCCTGGCCGATCGTGCGCGCGCCCGCGCGCCGCATCTCCAGCATCCCGTCCGCCCCGTCGTGCCCCATGCCGGTCAGAATGACGCCAATGGCGTTCGGCCCCGCGGCGGACGCGACGGACGACAGCATGACATCGACGGACGGGCAGTGCCCGCTGACCTTCTCGCCCGGCGCCACGGCCACCGTCAGCGAGCCATCCGGGTTTTTCACGGCCCGCAGCTGGAAGTTGCCCGGCGCCACGAGCGCCGTGCCGGGCGCTATGCGGTCCCCCGTCCTCGCCTCCCTCACGGGAAACGCGCAGAGGGCGTTGAGGCGCTCGGAGAACATGCCCGTGAAGTCGGCTGGCATGTGCTGCACGATCACGATCCCAGGCAGGCCGGCCGGCAAGGCGCTGACGACGGCCGCGATGGCGTCCGTGCCGCCCGTGGACGCGCCGATCGCGATCACGAGGACGCTCCCACGATACTGCGGCGCGGGCGCGGGCGCGGATGCGGATGCGGGGACGGACGCCTGAGCGTGAGGCGACGCATGAGACGGCGCGTGAGAAGGGGCCTGCGATGGCGCGTGAGGGGGCGCCTGAGCGTGATGCGGCGCATGAGACGGCGCCTGCGCGTGAGATGGCGCGTGAGAATGGGCTTGGGCGTGAGACGGCGCCGATGCGCGCGCGGGGTCGGGCGCCGCCGGGGCGGCCTGGGGCGGCTTGTCGTCCGGCTGGCGCTCCTGCCCGCCTCTCCGATCCTTCGTCATGGCCTCCCGGATCTCCCCCGCGACCTGCCGCGCGAACGCGGAAAAATCCCGCCGTTGCCCAGCCGCCGGCTTTTCGACGCCGCCGAGCGCCCCCGCCTTGAGCGCCTCGGCTATGAAGCCCGCGTTCGAGGACACGACGACCGTGGGGATGGGGTACTGCGGCATCAGGCGCTCTATGAAGTCCACGCCGTTCATTTTGGGCATGTTGATGTCCGAAACCATGATGTCCGGGTCAAACTCCATGATCCTGTCCCGCGCCTCGAACGGATCGACCGCCAGGGCGACGACTTCGATGTCGTCCTCCTTGGACAGCTCCCTGCGCAGGGCTTCGCGAAACAGCATGGAGTCGTCCACTATCAGCACCCGCACGCGCTCGCGCCCCTTGCCTCGGCCAATGCCGAGGCCCCGCGAGCCGCCCCTGCGCCCGCCGCCGCCACTGCCGTGGCCGCCGCCGCTTCCATGGCCTTGGCCGCCGCGGTCTGGCCCGCCGCGCCCGTCGCCGCCGCTCCCATGCCCTGGGCCGCCGTCCCGGACGCGGCCGAGAAAATAGCGTTCGCCCGTCATATGGCTGTCATTCCTTTCTGTATATGGCCGGCATGACATACTTGTACTTCGTGTCGCTTCTCGCTATCGACTCCGAGTGGCCGATAAACAGATAGCCGCCGGGCTCGGTCTGGTCGTAGAACTTGTCGATCAGCGCCTTCTTGGTCGGCGCGTCGAAATAGATCATCACGTTGCGGCACCATATTATATGGAATTTCCTCTTGAACGGGAACACGCTCTCCATGAGGTTGAACTTCCTGAAGATGACCTCGCGCCTCAGCCTCTCCGCCACCTGGGCGTACTCGCCGCCCGCGCTCGCGAAATAGTTGGCGCGCCAGGCCGCCGGCAGGCTCTCCAGGCTCTCCGACAGGTACTTGCCCTCCGCGGCGAGCGACAGCACCCTCTCCGAAATGTCCGTGGCGAGGATCTTCGAGTCCCACCCGCCCTTGTCGCTCCCAAAGAAGTCCGCCAGGCACATGGCTATCGAATACGGCTCCTCGCCCGACGAGCAGCCGGCGCTCCATATGCGCATGTCCTTGCCCTTCTCCGTCTTGACTATGTGCGGCAGCACGGTTTCCCTGAAAAAGTCAAAATGCTCGATCTCGCGCAGGAAGAACGTGTAGTTGGTCGTCAGCTTGTTGATGAGCAAGGTTATCGCCTCGCCCGTCCTGTCGCCAATGACGTGGTCGTAAAATTCGGAAAAGCTCGCGAAATTGCTCCTGCGCAGATGGTTCTGGAGCCTGCCCACGATCAGGTTCTTCTTCTGCGAGAGGTTGATGCCGTACTTGTCTTTCAGCAGGGTGACTATCTGCCAAAACTCCTTTTCCGTGATGCTGATTTCGTTCATGCCGCACTCGCCCTTTTCCCGCGCCGGATTGCGAAAGCCCGCGGCAGCCGGGTTTCGCAGCCCGGCGCGGATATTTTGCCGCCTGCCGCCGGCGCGCTTCGCGTATGCCCTTATATCCATGTCCCTATCTTAGTATTTTCCCCAAATATCAGAGCGCTCAACCCTGAAAATTTCAACCTGGCGCCGGCGCACGCCGGAAATGCCGCGCGCACAGCGAATCAGTCCCGAAAATATCGGACGCCCGCCCCAAACGCGTCGAAGCCCATGTCGCCGCCGATGTTTTTCAGGAGATCCTTGCCCGTGCGCTCTATGTGCCCCATTTTGCCGAACACGCGCCCGTCGGGGCTTGTCAGGCCCTCTATCGCCCAGGCGGAGCCGTTCGGGTTGTGCGGCTCGTCCATGGTCGGCAGGCCGTCCGGGCCGACGTACAGCGTGGCGAGCTGGCCGTTCGCGCGCAGCCGCTCGAGGCACGCGCCGTCCGCGTAAAAGCGCCCCTCCCCGTGCGCCACCGGGAACGTGTATATGTCGCCCTCCCGCGCGAAGGACAGCCATGGGGACGAGTTCTTGCAGACGGCGACCCGCACGGCGCGGGAAACGTAGCGGCCGATCCTGTTGACGGCCAGCGTCGGGCTGCCCTCCTCCGGATCCGCTATCCTGCCGAACGGCAGGAGCCCCAGCTTGACGAGCGCCTGAAAGCCGTTGCATATGCCCAGCATGAGGCCGTCGCGGGCGGCCAGAAATTCCGTGACGGCCTCCCTGACGCGCTCGTTTCTGAAAAACATGGCCGTGAACTTGGCGGAGCCGTCCGGCTCGTCGCCCGCGCTGAAGCCGCCCGGCAGCATGACTATGTTGCTCCCCGCGATTCCGGCCGCGAGCTCGGCCACGGTGCGCGATATGTCGAGCGAGGTCAGGTTCCTGACGACGAATATCTCGGCGAGCGCGCCGGCGCGCTCAAAAGCGTATGCGCTCTCGTACTCGCAGTTGTTGCCGGGCATTGTGACGATCAGCGCCCTGGGCCGCGCGCGCCGGCCAGGCGTCGCGGAGGCGCGCTCCGGCTGCGGCGGGTGGCCGCCCGCGCTCTCTGGCTGCGAGGCCGGGGGCATGGGCAAGGGCACCGGGGGCATGGGCTGGGATGCCGAGGGCGCAGGCTGGGATGCCAGAGGCATGGGCTGGGATGCCAGAGGCATGGGCAGGGGCGCCGGGGGCGCGGGCTGGGACCGCCCAAGCGGCCCGCCGCCGCGCGGTTGCGGCGGCTGCGCCTGCGGATTCGGCTCCGAAGCGCCGCCCCCCAGCAGGGCCGCCAGGGCTCCCGCGCCTGGCCCGGCGGGCCCGCCGGATTTGCCGGATTGCTCGCTGAACTCGCAGGGCTCGCCGAATTTGCCGGATTGAGCGCCGGATTCGCCGGGTTCACCGGATTCACCGGATTGAACGCCGGGTTCGCCGGATTCGCCGGCGCCGCGCGAGCGCTCCGGGAATATGTCGCCCAGGGGCGCCGACCACGCCGCGACGGCCTCGTCC
>JAISFK010000308.1 GCA_031263625.1 Clostridiales bacterium | reverse complement strand
TATGCCGCTATATGCGCGCGACGCCGCTTTTCCGCGCGGCCGCCGCCACTGCGGACGCCACCGCGCCCCTGACGCGCGGGTCGAACGCGGCGGGGATGATGAAGCTGTCCGACAGCTCGCCCGGCGCGACCAGATCGGCCAGCGCGTGGGCCGCGGCTATCTTCATCTCGTCGTTGATGTCGCTCGCGCGCACGTCGAGCGCGCCCCGGAATATGCCCGGAAACGCCAGCACATTGTTGATCTGGTTGGCAAAGTCGCTGCGCCCCGTCCCCACCACGGCGGCCCCTGCCGCCTTGGCCTCGTCCGGCATGATCTCCGGCGTCGGGTTCGCCATCGGGAACAGCACCGGCCTGTCAGCCATGCCGCGCACCATGTCGGCGGTCAAAAGCCCCGGCGCGGAAACGCCGATGAACACGTCGGCCCCCCGCAGCGCGTCGGCGAGATCGCCCTTCTTGCCCTGCCTGTTCGTCGCCTCGGCCATCTCCTCCTTGATGCTGTTGAGATCGCCGCGCCCCTTGTATATCGCGCCGCGCCGATCGCAGAGCACGACGTCTCCAAGCCCCATGGCCATCAGGAGCTTGATCACGGCGACGCCGGCCGCCCCCGCGCCGCTCGTCACGACGCTGACGTTGCGCAGCTCCTTGCCGACCAGCTTGAGCGCGTTGAGCAACGCCGCCAGCGTGACCACCGCCGTGCCGTGCTGGTCGTCGTGGAAAATCGGTATGTCGCAGCGGGCTTTCAGCTTGCGCTCTATCTCAAAGCAGCGGGGCGCCGATATGTCCTCGAGGTTCACGCCGCCGAAGCTGCCCGCGAGCAGGGCCACGGTTTCGACAATCGCGTCGGCGTCCTTGCTGCGCACGCACAGCGGCACGGCGTCAACCCCGCCGAAAGCCTTGAACAGCACGCACTTGCCCTCCATCACCGGCATACCGGCCTCCGGGCCTATGTCGCCCAGGCCCAGCACCGCCGTGCCGTCGGTCACGACGGCGACCGTGTTCCAGCGCCCGGTCAGCTCGAAGCTCTTGCCGGGGTCCTTCTGGATCTCGAGGCACGGCTGCGCCACGCCCGGAGTGTAGGCAAGCGACAGGTCCTCCTTGGACTCGACGCGCATCTTCGGCACGATATCCAGCTTGCCGCGCCATTCATAGTGCCTCTTGAGCGATTCTGCAGCGTAATCCACATTGCCCTCCTTGTCGTTACGGACAAATTAATAGCCTCCTTCCGGCTTTTCAGCCGGAATATAGAGGCTTGTAAGAAGGCGCCACCCAGACTTGAACTGGGGATGAAGGTTTTGCAGACCTCTGCCTTACCACTTGGCTATGGCGCCACAAGGCCATAAAGAGAGAAACGCTAAAACGAACACAATGCTCAGCGTTTCACAATACGGACAATGGCTATTCAACTCGATACTGCCACAAAGCGGGTTACGAGATTTGAACTCGCGACTTCCACCTTGGCAAGGTGACACTCTACCGCTGAGTTAAACCCGCTTGCTTGGTGCCCAGAGCCGGAATCGAACCAGCCACACGTGGATTTTCAGTCCACTGCTCTACCAACTGAGCTATCTGGGCAAATTCCAAATACTAATCCGCATTAAAAACGCTAATAGTATTACAGGACCAAGACACAGTATATGTTACACTAAGCTTTTGCTCCTGTCAAGAATAATTTTATCGGCAATTTTGCCTTCTGAACCGCGGTTCAATTGAAATCCGAATTTCCACCCCCCAATGCGTCGGTTCTTTCTCGGCTTTGGATATATTACTTCTATCAATTTTCTTGAATTTGCTTATATTTCAGGAGAACGGAAGAACCGTATGCAGGAGATATCCTGACTTGAGAAAGAACCCCTTTCCCGCTGGTGGAATTTACTCTTACAAAGTAGAATTTGCTTTTGCAATTGAGCCAAAAAAAGTAGGCACATGCCAACTCTGAGTTATGAATAAGGCGCATAAATTATCTGCATTGACTGTTGCTGAGTTCCCCTTTTTTCCCGCTTATAAATCCTTTTTTTTGAGACAAAATAAAAAGGTTTACAATCCCTCCGATATTTGAGAAAATTAGCAAAAGCAACAAAAGCCGCCTGCTAGAATATGCGCGGAATAGGTGATTGCTATTTTCAAATGGTTCGGCGACATAAAAATACGGGACAAGTTCATGCTCATAATCACTGTCCTCGTGCTACTGATCATCGGCTTTGAAATCCAGAGCCGAAGGCTGCCATACAGCGCGTATGACGAGCAGCTGTACGAAAAGACGCTGCAAATACTCTCCACGTACTCCAACCATATGGAGAGCGAGTTCAACAAAATGGAGGCCATCACCTATTTGATCATAGGGGATCCGTTCGTCCAGGACCACCTCATCGCCCTGCGCAACGAGGCCGTGGGCTCGAAAGGCTGGGTCGAGGCGCGGGTCAGGCTGTACGACATCATAGAGAACCACAGCCTCAACAACCCGTTCTTCCAGAGCCTGAAGCTGCTCACCTGCGACGTGGACATCGGCAGCAGCAACACCGTTTTTGCCGTTTCGGCCGAGCAGAAAGCCGCGTGGATGGAGAAGGCGGCGGCGGCCGGCGGGGGGATGCTGCTGCTCGACGACGGCGCGGGGCTTGTCCTCATAAGGGAGATCCGGCAGATCAGGCAGCTGGAGCTGTCCACCCTTGGGGTCATAGCCGTGAAGATCGACTTTGCCGCCCTTAACGACAGCTGCGGCAAATCCTTTGAGAAGGCGGGGCTGGCGCTGGACGTCGATATTTACCGGGACGGCGGCCTGCTGTACGCGTCGCACCCGGAGAAGCCGGCGCTCTCATACGGGCGCGACGGCGGGCGCGTCGAGAACGACAAATTCGTGGTGGACTACACGTCCCAAAAACTCGGCCTGACCTTCGTCGTGAGCGTTTCGTATGACGGCATCTACAAGTCCATCAGGGCAGCGGACAGGCTGTCGCTTTTGCTGACGGCGCTGGTCATAGCGGTCGCCGCCATTCTGAGCGCCCTGCTGGTCAACAGCATAGCGAGGGGGCTCACGCTCCTGGTCGTCCGCATGGACGGCTTCCGGGACGGCATTTCCCAGGACGAGAGCCGGTTCGCCCGCTATTCGTCGCGGAAGGACGAGATCGGGAGGCTGCACTGGCATTTTGGCAAAATGTCCGTTGACTACCAGACCCTGATGGAAAAGCACTACGAAAGCCAGCTGCTGCTCAAGGAGTCCCAGTTTCGCCATCTCCAGCAGCAGATACAGCCGCATTTCCTGTTCAACGCGCTGTCCTCCATAAGCTGGATCGCCTACGCGAACAAAATAGACGAGGCCGCGCGCATAGCCGAGTCGCTGGGCCGCATACTGCGCGCGACGATTGAGAAGAACGAAAAGATCGTGACGGTGAAAAACGAGCTCGACATGCTGGACGACTACATTTTTATCCAAAAAGCCCGCTATGGCGACAAGCTTGCCGTGGACGTCGATGTTGACAGCGAGATCCTTGGCGCGCCGATTCCCCCGATGACGCTGCAGCCGCTCGTCGAAAACGCGATAATCCACGGCCTCGAGGAAATCCTGGAGCCATGCGCGATCAGGCTGACCGGCAGGGCGGCGGGCGGCCGCGCCGAGCTTGTCATAGCAAACAGCGGGCCGCCGATAGACACGGAGATTTTGGAAAAGGTGAGCAGCGGCGCCGTGAAGGCCAAGGGGATGGGAATCGGGCTCAACAACATAAACGCCAGGATAAAGCTCGCGTTTTCGGAGGAATACGGCCTGGAGTTCAGAAACGGCGGCGGGTTTGCCTGCGTGATCGTCAAGATTCCCTTGCGGGTTGCGCATTGCGAATAAGCGGCGCGGAGAGGATCCATGGACATGCTGAAGCTATTGCTTGTTGACGACGAGAGCGGCGTGCGCGAGCACATTCGCGCCCTGATCAGGTGGGACGAGCTGGGCATCAAAGTGATCGGGAGCTGCGACAGCGCCGTGGCCGCGCTTGAAGCGCTGACCGACGAGCGGCCGGACATTTTGCTGACAGACATAAAAATGCCCGTCATGAGCGGGATCGAGCTGTCCGCGAAGGCCATTGGAATGTACCCCGCCATACAGTGCGTGCTGCTGTCCGGATACAGCGAGTTCGCGCTCGCGCAGGAAGCCATGAAGCAGGGCATCCGCCACTACCTGCTGAAGCCGTGCTCAAAGGCCGAGATTGAAAAAGTGCTGAGAGAGTGCGCGGGCCAGATAACCCTTGACAGCCAGGGGGCGCTTTACAGGCTGGACAGGCGCAGGCGGCTTGTCGCGCAGATCATGGACGAGTTTCACGGCCTGCAGCCGAGCCACGATCGCAGAATAGCCCCCGGCCAGATCGAGGCGATTGCGCGGCCGTACAGCGATTTGAGCCTGCTGCAGGAGGCGTTCGCCTTGCTGCTGTCGCAGCACGCGGCGCTGCTGAACCCGCGGGCGTCGCTGGAGAAAATATCGACGGCGTTCCATGACGAAAGCGATTTGCCCAGACAGATCGCCGACACGCTCACCGAGATATTCCAGGATGCCGGCGGCTCCTCCGTCGTTGACGAGGTCAAGGCGTACATCAGATCCAACTTCGACGACCAGAACCTGACCCTGCAATATATCGCGGACAACGTGGCGCACATGAACGCGCAGTATTTGGGCAAGCTGTTTTGCGCGCAGGCGGGAATGAAGTTCAGCGAATACACGGCGGAGGTGCGCATGGGCGAGGCCATCAGGCGCCTCCAGAAGGATCCGGGCTGCAAAATGTACGAAATCGCCAGATACATCGGCCTCGGAAACAGCGTCCAGTATTTCTACCAGCTGTTCAAAAAGCGCACGGGCATGACGCCCAAGGAGTACAGGGAAAAGCAGCTGCGGCAGGGCGCCGCCGGCGAGCCGCGCCCGCAGGCGCCACAAATGCCCCAGGTTTAGGCGCCTCATTTTTATACTGACGAGCATTTGAATTTTCCATAATCGCGAGTCAGTAATACTCGTTTCCTCTGTCCGACCGCAAATTGCGGTCGGAATTTCAATCGCTCACGAGTATAAGTCTCATTTTTAAGTCTCATTTTTAAGTCTCATTTTTATAGTAAAATTCATTAATATTTTGATTGTCTTGAGCCGCGAACTCGATATAATGTTTAACAGGAGACGGACGGGCAAGCGGGTTGCGACGCGGCCGCGCCGGCTGTTTTCGCGCTGCGCGAGGGTCGCCTTGCCATATTGCGAGAGTCGCCTTGCTCTATGCTATGCGGGGAGGGTTGCCTTGCCATATTGCGAGGGTCGCCCCACGCTTTGCGCGAAGATCGTTTTGCGCCGCGGCGGCCGTTTTCGCGACGCGCGAGTTCTTCTGCCTCACTAAACACAAATTGAGGAGGAAATGCCATAGCCTTCGGCGGCCATATGGCAAAAAGTGCCATGAAAAGGTTTTTCGGAATTTTCGGAAAGAACATTGCGGCCTTCACTGTTTTGTCCCTGAGCCTGTGCCTCGCCCTGCTCTTCAGCTCGTGCGAGGGCGGCGCGCCCGCGCCCGCAGGCACAAGCGCGCCGGCGTCCGAAACGGCCTCCCAGACAACGGCATCCCAGACGGAGGCCGCGCAGACGGAGGCGTCGGCCGGCGCGGACGCGCCCGAATCGCAGACGGAGGCAACCTCGGCCCCTGCTTCGGCCACAGCCCCGGCTCCAGCGCAGGCGGACAGCGACGAGGCCGCGAGCTACGACGGAAAGAGCATCCGCATATCCTGGTGGGGCAATGACGTGAGAACAAACATGACGAACGAGATAATCGACACGTTCGTCGCCAAATATCCCGGCCTCAAAGCGGAAGTGGAGTACTCCGCGTTCGGCGACTACTTCACGAAGCTCAACACCCAGGCGGCGGGCGGGCAGCTGCCGGACGTAATGCAGATGGACTACAGCAAAATCGTGCCTTTCGCCGATAGCGGGCTGATTCTGAACCTCAACGCCTACATCGACTCCGGCAGGATCGACCTTTCGGGCGTGGGCGACACGATGGTGTCGGGAGGGCTCGTGAACGGCGGCATGTACGGCATAACCACCGGCGTCAACGCGCCGTGCATGCTCTACGATCCCCAAGTGCTTGAGGACGCGGGCGTCACACTGAGCATGGCCCCGACGTGGACCGAGGTGTACGAGGTTTCAAAGGCCGTATTGGCGGCCACCGGCATCAAGAACGCGATTCTCGGCATCGGCTGGGAGAACTACATCGACATGTACGCCCGCAGCCTTGGCGGAAGCCTTTACGCGCCGGACGGAAAGTCTGTCGGCTACACGGCCGAGATGCTCGCCGCGCTGTGGGATCTGCAGCTGACGGCCATCGAGGAGGGCGTCGCCCCCGAGCCGGGCGAGTACTCCGGCGAGGTGGCCAGCATCATAGGCAACAAGGCGTCATGGATGATCGACGCGTTCACGAACCAGCTGGCGCCGTACAACGAGAGCAACGGCAACATGCAGCTCGCCATGTGCGAATATCCCGTGCCGGAAGGCGCCATAAGGCCGCACACGTATCTGAAGCCCACGATGTTCTGGTCCGTGGCGACCACGAGCGGGCTGCAGGATCTGTCGGCGGACTTCCTCAACTACTTCACGAACGACGGCACGGTCTTCGACGTCTGCGGGACCGACCGCGGCATGCCGATCAGCGCGGCCGTGCGCGAGTACCTGGCGCCCAAGGCCTCGGAGGCGGACAGGCAGATCGGCGAATACCTCGACTATCTGGCGGACGGCCACTCGTCGCCCATCGACCCTCCGGCACCGGCCGTGATGAGCGAGGTCTACACCGAGTACCTCACCGTGTTCGAGCAGATGACGTACAGGCAGTACAGCCACGACGAGCTGCCCGGCGTGACCCAGAGCCTCATAGAGAAGATGAACGGCATACTCAGGGACGCGGCGGCGGCAGAGCAATAGGAACGGGAATAGAAGCAGAGCAATAGGAACGGGAGCAAGCAAGTGGAATAGAAGCGGGAACGGAAATATAAGCAGGAGCGGGAATAGAAATGGGAACGGGATCAATCAAAGGGAACAGGTGGCCATGACGATGCCTGCAATATCTCAAAAGCGAGCCGGCTCAAAGCCCATGGGTCTTGCCGCCAGGCTGAAAAAAAACAATATCGCCGCAGGGTACATGTTTATCGGGCTTTACGTTATCGGGTTCTTTTCCTTCGTGCTGTTCCCGTTCCTGTATTCCTTCTACCTCGCCCTGACGGACTATGACGTCCTGACGCCCGCCAGGTGGGTGGGCGTGGACAACTTCGTAAAAATGTTCACGGCCGACGACCTGTTTTGGAAATCCTTTTTCGTGACGGTCAAATTCGCGGTCGTCCAGGTGCCGCTCAAGCTGCTCGTGTCGCTGCTCGTGGCCCTGGCGCTGTCCAAGGCCACGAAGCTGACCGGGGTGTACCGCGTCGTCTACTACATGCCGTCGATAGTGGGCGGGAGCGTGGCCGTCGCCATGACGTGGAAGCAGATTTGGGACAACAGCGGCCTTGTCAACAGCGCGCTCGGCCAGCTTGGGATCCCTGCCGTGCGATGGCTGTCGAACGAGCGCACCGCGATATACGTGCTGATTCTGCTGGGGGTGTGGCAGTTCGGCGCGTCGATGCTGATCTTCCTCGCGGGCATAAAAAACGTCCCGAGCAGCCTGCACGAGGCGGCAATCGTTGACGGCGCGGGCCCCGTGAAGCGCTTCTTCGCAATCACGCTGCCAATGATAACCTCCAGCATATTCTTCAACCTGATAAACGGCATAATCGGCTCGCTTCAGGCGTTCAACTCAAGCTACCTGATCACGTCGGGCAAGCCGCTCAATTCGACTCTCTACTACGGCCTCCAGATGTACAGGCAGGCGTTCGACCACTTCAAGATGGGCTATGCGAGCGCGATGGCGTGGTTTATGTTCGTAATAATCGTCGCGCTCACGGTGGCGGTGTTCCGCTCGTCGTCGGCGTGGGTGTTTTACCAGGACGAGGGGAGGTAGGGCGATATGCTGCGGCTGGCAAAAAACCGCGCCGGGATCTCGGCGTACCACATTGCAATGGCGCTTTTCGGCATTTTGATGATATACCCGCTGCTGTGGATGCTCTCGTCGTCGCTGAAGCCATCGACGGACATCATGATCACCACGGGCCAGCTCATACCCCGCGAGCTGACGCTGGAAAACTACGCCTACGGCTGGAAGGGGTTTGGCGGCATGCCGTTCGCGGCGTTCTTCAAAAACTCCATCTTTGTCGCCGCCGTGCGCGTGGCGGGAACCGTTTTCTCCTGCAGCGTCATCGCCTTCGGGTTCGCGCGCATCCCGTTTCGGACCAGGCGCTTCTGGTTCATGGCGATGATTCTGACGATGTGCCTTCCTGGGCAAATTTTGCAGATACCCCAGTACATCCTGTTCAACCGCCTTGGGTGGGTGGGCACGTACCTGCCGCTGCTCGTGCCGAGCTTTTTCGGCGGGGCGTTCAACGTGTTCCTGCTCGTCCAGTTCATGAAGGGCATACCGCTAGAGCTCGACGAGAGCGCGAAAATCGACGGCTGCGGCTGGATCAGGCTGTTCGCGCTGATCATCGCGCCGCTCGTGAGGCCGGCGATGGCGACCGTGGCGGTGCTGACGTTCATGGCCTCGTGGGACGACTTCTACTCGGCGCTGATCTACCTGAACAAGCCGTCCCTCTACCCCGTCGCGTATGCGCTCAAGCTTTACAGCAGCGAGGTCAGCACGAACTACGGCCCGATGCTTGCGATGTCGGTCCTGTCGCTGCTGCCCGTGCTGCTCCTGTTCTTCGCGTTCCAAAAAAGCCTGGTGGAGGGTATCGGCACGGTGGGGATCAAAGGGTGAGCGCCATGGATTGCATGGCATTGGCGCAGAAAGCGCCTGCGATGCTGGGAAAAGCCAAAGTGCCGGAGATGGGCTTGCCGGCGGCCTCGCCCAAAACGAGCGCGCCCGTTGCGGCCTCGCCCTTGGTGGCCGCAGTTGACGTGGGCGGCTCAAAGACCTCGGTGGGAGTGTATGACGCGCTCATGGCCTGCCACGGCGAAACGACGCTCGCAACGGAC
>JAISFK010000226.1 GCA_031263625.1 Clostridiales bacterium | reverse complement strand
ATGCCTGCGTTCGCGCAAGCGCGGCGTGCCCCGGTTTGGACCCGTGCAGCGTCGCTTTCGTGGGGATGGCCGACGATGACGACGGCATGGACAAGGCCGACATCATAATGGCTGGCGACTATTTTGCCTTGCCGGGCAGGCGGGCGCACCAGCTCCGCCTGTCCATGAATGTCCCGGAAGACGCCGCGCCGGGCGCCTATCGCGGCATTATCCGGTTTCTTGGGCGCGAGATGTTCGGCGGCGAAACCGAAATCTGCAGCCTGGAATTTGAGGTCGTCGTGCACAAGGCAGTGCTTCCGGGCATCAACGAGAAGACTTTTCATCTCGATCTTTGGCAGCACCTCTCCAACATTGCCCGCAAGCATGAAACGCCTTTGTTTTCCGACGCGCACTTCCGCGTCGTGGCAAGGTATGTGCAGTCGCTGGCCGAGCTGGGCCAGAAAGCCGTCACCGTAATAGCCAGCGAAGTCCCGTGGTCGGGCCAGAGGTGCTTCAATGACAGGGAGAACATGGCCGACCTTTTTGAGTACAGCATGGCGCGCGTCGCCAAGAAGGCCGACGGCTCCTATGCGTATGATTGGGCCGTCATGGAGCGCTACGTGGAACTGTGCTTTGCTGCCGGCATAGATCGGGAGATCGAGATCTTCGGCCTGGCCGGCATCTGGACGGACGAGGAGCGGGGGTGGGGCAAGGCGGCGCCGGACTGGCCGGATGGCATCCGCGTCCGGTATTATGACGAAGCCGGCGGCGCCTTCCGCTATATGGAAAAATCCGAGGATATAGCCGGCTACATAGCCGCTTTGCAGGATTTCCTCGAGAGAAAAGGCTGGCTCGGCAAGGCGCTGGTTGTCGCCGACGAGCCGGCGGACATAGAGAAGTACCGCCTGTCGCTGAACGCCATCCGCGCCGCCGCGCCGAAGCTTCGCTTCAAGACGGCCATTAACCATGCGGGATTCATAGATGAATTTAAGGACGTCGTGGCGGACTATGTCCCCATCCTGCCCGCTGTTTCCGCCGAGTGGGCCGCCTTGGAGCGCGCGCGGGGCAAAATCTCCGGCAGGCTGCTGTACTATGTGTGCTGCTGGCCGCCCTACCCGAACAATTTCATCTGCTCGCCCCTCGCCGAAGGCAGGCTGATCCCGCTGCTGGCCGCCTATCTGAAGATGGACGGCTTTCTGCGCTGGAACTACACGGTCTGGCCGGAAAATCCCAGGGAGCGCCTGGCTTACCGCTCCGGCGAGTGGTGGAGCGGCGACATGTGCTTTGTTTACCCGTCGCGCGGGGGCGAGCCGCTTTTGTCGCTGCGGTATTTTGCGCTCAAGCGCGGCATTGAGGATTTTGAGCTCCTCCAGATGGCATCGGCCAAGCAAAATGGAGCGCGGGAAGGCTCGCCGAAAGGAGCGCGAGAAAATTCGCAGGAATGGGCCCAAGAAAGTTCGCAGGAAGGCTCGCAGGCCGTCGGCAAGGTATGGGAAACCATCCTGCGGCAAAAGGACATCAGCCTGTGGGAATACGAAATGGGCGCCGACACGTCGGCCATGTTTAGCTCGGATTGGGAGGATTACGAGCGGGCTCGCCTGCTGCTGCTGGAGGCTCTGGACGATTAGCGCCTTACAGGCGCATAACCGCGAAAAATAGCAAAAAGTCAGCGCCTGCAAGGTACTATACTGACGAGCATTTGAATTTTCCATTAACGCGAGTCAGTAATACTCGTTTCCTCTGTCCGACCGCAAACTGCGGTCGGTATTTCCAATCGCTCACGAGTATAACGCCGCGCGGATGGGCGCGGCGCGGGCGCGAAGGCGCCCGTGAGGAACGGGGAAACCGCGCTGTCCCGTTCCGACCACGAAGCGACGGCCGGGAGGGTGCCGGCCCGATGCTTTTGGCAGGCCCCGCGCATCCCTTGGCGCCCCTGTGGCGCGTGGCACCCCCGCCCGGCACAATCACCTCTTCACGGCGCCCGCCGCGGTGCGGTGCGCCCCAGTCCGGCGCACCACCCTTGCACGGCGCCCATCGCTGTGCCCGTCGCCTCTTCACGGCGCCCGCTGCGACGCGCCTTAACCCGCGCCTCCCTAGCGCCTCTTCACGGCGTCGCTACGGTGCGCCCCTGCCCGACGCGGCGCGCCCCCGCGCGTCTCAGTCACCCCTTCACGGCGCCCATCACTATGCCCGTCACGAAATAGCGCTGCAGGAACGGGTAGATCAGCAGGAT
The DNA here is from genome assembly GCA_031263625.1 of Clostridiales bacterium. GTDB lineage: Bacteria > Bacillota > Clostridia > WRLR01 > WRLR01 > JAISFK01. The sequence goes on along the minus strand of JAISFK010000226.1, from coordinate 3,740 downwards.
CGGCACCATCGACACGACGACCTTCGCGGAGTTGAACGTGAGGTTCGAGCGCTCCAGCTGCTCCAGCACCTGCTCGCGCGTCATGCTGGCCAGCCGCGTGAAGTCAACCTGCACCGTCAGCGACTGGATGTACGTCTGCAGCGGCATCTTCAGCGGCGTGTTGATGTATATCTTGCCGTCGAAGAACGCGTTCCAGTGGCCGACTATGGAAAACAGCGCGATCGTGGCGATGGACGGCTTTGAGAGCGGCACGTATATCTTGAACAGGATGTACCACGGGTTCGCGCCGTCCACGCGCGCGGCCTCCTCCAGCGCCTTGGGAATCCCCTTGTAGAAGTTCATGAGCAGGATGAGGCTGAACACGGGCACCGCCCCCGGCAGCACGAGCGACCAGATCGTGTTCATCAGGCCGAGCGACTTTATGACGAGGAACGTCGGCACCAGGCCGCCGCTGAACAGCATCGTGAACACGACCACCCATATGTAGACGTCGCGCATGCGGAACGCCACCCTGTCCTTTGACAGCGGGTAGGCCATGACGATGCACATGGAGATGTTGATGGTCCCGCCCAGGGCCACGCGCATCAGCGAGTTGCCGAACGAGCGGAAAAACTGCCGCTCCTCCAGTATCTTGATGTAGGACGACACGTTGAAGTTGACGGGCCAGAAGTACACGCGCCCCAGCGCCGCGCTCGTCTTGTCGCTGAGCGAGATGGCGAGCGTGTTCAGCATGGGCGCGAGGCAGCTTATGCCCGCGACGGCCAGCGCGATCCAAATAATTGCGTCCGCGATTGAGTATTTCTGTTTCATCACACCCTCCGAAAGGCAAAAGCCTAAAAAATCCTGTATCCGGCAAAGCGGTCCGCCAGCTTGTACGAGAGCACGATGAGGACGAAGCTCACGACGGACTTGAGCAGGCCGACGGCCGTGCCGAAGCTGAACTGCAGCTGCACGAGGCCCATGCGGTACACGTAGGTGTCGATGATGTCGCTCGTCTGGTACACGATCGGCGTGTACATCGAGAATATCTGCTCGAAGCCGGCGTTCAGCACGTTGCCGAGCGCCAGCGTCGCCATCAGCACCACCGTGGCCTGCATGCCCGGCAGCGTGACGTGCAGGACTTTCTGGAAGCGCGTCGCGCCGTCTATGTCGGCGGCCTCGTACTGGCTGGAGTCGATGTTCGTGATCGCCGCGAGGTATATGATGGCGCCGTAGCCGAAGCCCTTCCACACGTCGGTGGCGATCAGTATGGGGCGGAACCACTTGTTGCTGGCGAGGAACAGCACCGGCTCGCCCCCGAAGAACTGTATGATCTGGTTGAACACGCCCGTAAACGAAAAGATGTTCGAAAACATCACGGCGAGGATGACCCAGGACAGGAAATTGGGCAGGTACGCGATCGTCTGGACCGTCCTCTTGAACCACGCGACGCGGACCTCGTTCAGCAGCAGCGCGAACAGCACGGGGAACAGGAGCCCCAGCGCTATCTTGAACACCGCTATGTATATGGTGTTGAAGAACACGAGCTTGACGTCCGGGAACGTGAACATCAGCCTGAAGTTGGAAAGGCCGACGAACTGCGAGCCGAATATCCCCTTGGCGGGCACGAAGTTCTGGAACGCCATGACGATGCCGAACATCGGCACTATGCAGAATATCGCGAGCATGACCATGCCCGGAAGCAGCATTATGTGGTAGTGCACTTCATCTAGCTTGTTGCGCAAAAGACTCCCCCCTTTCGCCGGCGCCGGGGCCCGCAAGGCGCGCGGCCTCGCGGGCCCGGCGGCGCGGCAGCCGTCATCCGTCCACGAGCAGCTTGACCTCGGCGGTGAGCGTGTCGCCGCCCTGCGCCTTCCACTGCTTCACGAACTCGTCGAAATAGCTGACCGGCTTTTCGCCCATGATGATCTGCAAGTACATCTCGTTCTCCAGCTTGTCGAGGTTCGGTTTCAGCAGGGCCATCGACTCGGTCGGGAACGAGAACACGGGCTTCACGGGCTCGCCGATCGCGTTCTCCACCTCGCCGGCGCCGATGTAGCGGCAGACGTAGTCAAGCCAGTTGGAGCCGTCCACCTTCTTCGTGTCCGCGTATGTCTTCGCGCTTGCCGCCCAGCGCATCATGTCCTCCGTCCCCTGCAGGCCGGGGGCGAGCTCGCCGGTGTCCACGATGGACCTGGCGATCTTGCCGCTGCGCGGCACGGCGTCCATGTACTCGCAGTTCATGCCGCTGGTCGGGAACGCCGTGCCCCAGCTCACGTTGTTGTTCAGGGACGGCTTCCACAGCTCGAACGCCTCCGGGTCCAGCCCCCTGTGCATGTCGTACTCGAGGTTGATGATCTTGACGAGGACCTCCGGGTTCGAGTAGCCCGCGTTCATCAGCACGAAGTCGCCGGCCGCCGCGGGCCACGCGTGGCGGTACACGCCGTCCTTCGTGACGGGCGCGCTCGTGCAGGCCAGCTCCGCGTCCGGGAAGTTGATGATCAGCTCGTTGACCTGGTAGCCCGTCCACCACGGGGCGAACCACAGGCCCGCCTCGCCGCCCATGACCATCGCCTCGACGGCGCCGGATTTCGGGCGCGTGATGAACTGCCTGTCTATGATGCCCTCCTTGTACCAGTCGGCCAGGATGGCCAGGCCGTCCTTCATGCCGGGCAGGATGGAGCCGTAGACGATCTCGCCGCCCTCGTCGCGCACCCACGCCTTCGGCGCGCCGCCCGTCGAATACAGCACGGACGATGCCTCAAAGCTCGCGTTGTAGCCGCCGATGGCCGCGTTGTCCGCGCTCGTGATCGGTATGCCGGCCACCGCGCCGCCGCCCGGCTTCTTCTCCTTGAACACCCTCACGATGTTCGCGATGTCCTCCGTCGTCTTGGGCATGTCCAGCCCGCACGCGTCCAGCCAGTCCTTGCGCACCCAGGTCAGCTCGTGCTCGTAGGCGTACTGCCCGCCGCCGAGCGCGTAGAGCGTCCCGTCGATCGTGAACGGCGTGAGGTTGTTGTTGTCATACGAGGCGAACGTGTCGCGCATGTAGTCGCCCGCGCAGCGCTCATACGCCTCGCCGAGGTCTGCCACCAGGCCGTTCTGCACCATCGAGCGGAAGATCAGGTACTCGCTCGTGTGCATGGGGACGAGATCCGGCACGTCGCTCGCCGCTATGCTCAGGGACAGCTTGTTCGCGTACTCCGAGGACTCCGCCTCCCATACGACTTTGTAGCTGATGTTGAGCTTTTCGTTGATCCAGCGGGTCATGGGGTTGCTTTCGATCGTGTCCCCCGCCAGAAAGTGCGGGTTCGTGTCGAGCACGCGGCACGCGGTCACGGTGAGCGTTTCCGGGTACGGCGAGCGCGGCGACATGAGATCCGACGCGCCGGCGTCCGCGCCCGCTCCGGCATTGGCATCGGCGTCGCCCCCCGGCGCGGCCGCCCCCCCGCCGGAATCGCCGCCGGCCTGCTCGGCGCCGCCTGCGGCGGTCGTCGCGTCGCCCCCGCCCTGGCCCGTCGGCGTCTTGGCCGATCCGCCGCCGCACGCGGCCAGCAACAGCGACATCAGCATCAGCGCGGCGATTGCCATGGATAAGCGTTTGGTTTTCACGATAAGACTCCTCCTTGTTTTTCGGTTTATGTTTTGTTCCGTGCCTGGCATATTCATATATACCCACATTATTTGTATAAAACATCTTATTTTCAAGCTAAATTACATATTATTTTATGTATTAATATAATTGCATGTTCATTGCGCCC
>JAISFK010000223.1 GCA_031263625.1 Clostridiales bacterium | reverse complement strand
GCGGATCACTTGAAGAAATTCAGCAGCAGGTCGGCAAACTCCCTCGTGCGCTCGATCTGCGTCCAATGGCCGCAGCGGCCGAATATGTGGAGCTGCGCCCTGTCGATCAGCTGTATCAGCTTCAGCGACGTTTCCAGCGGTATGACGCGATCCTCGCGCCCGTGTATTATGAGCGTTTCGTGCGGGATGTTGCGGATATAGTTCTGGTTGCCCGCCATGCTCTCCACGCTCTTTTGGCGCGGCTGGGGGAACATTGACGAAAAGCTCTCCTGAAAGCCCGGCTGCATGCTGGACTCGTAGCGCGTCCGGATCAGCTCCTTCGTGGCGAAGCTGTGGTCATACGTGAATATCTCCAGCAGCTCCTCCATGTTGGCCTCGCTCGGCGTGTAGCCCCACACCTGGTCCAGCCCGTAGGATATGGGGAACGTCACGCCCATGCTGCCCATGAGCACCAGCTTGTTGACGCGCTCCGGGTACTTGATGGCGAGGCTCAGGGCGAGCGCGCCGCCAAATGAATTGCCGACGACATTCGCCTTTTCTATTTTGAGCGCGTCGAAGAGATCTATCGCCTGTTGCACCCAGTTGTTCATGCTGTATACAGCGCCCTGCTCGCGCTCGGTGAAGCCGAAGCCGGCCAGGTCGGGCGCCACGACGCGGAAGCTCCCGGACAGCAGGGGGAACAGCTTGTTCCAGTTGGCCCACGCCGTCACGCCGGGGCCGCTCCCGTGCAGGAGAACGACGGGGAATCCCTCGCCCAGGTCGTGGTAGTTCGTCAGAAAGTTGCCGGTCTTGACGCTGCTCGCTATCTCCGGCTTCGATGCCGCCTTGTTTTCGGCCATAAGTGCTTGCCCTCCCAATCGCGAATTAATGTATGCTTTAATGCGTATTAAATGCTGCAATGCGCAATGCATATTATGCGTATTAAATGCTGTGCGCCGCCCGCGCCCCGCGAGCGCCCCGAGCCGCTCCCTGCCGCAGCCCCCGGCCCGCCTATTTGCGCGGCTTTGCGGGCTGCGCCTGCTGCCGCCCGTCCGCAAGGTAGCCCATGAGCCGCGATATCTCGCCGGCCGTGCTGACAAGGTCGGCCACCACGCGCTCCATGTACTCGCCGGACAGCGTGTCGGCAAAGCTGGACACGCTGATCGCGTATCTGGCGGCGCCGTCGCCGTCGCGTATGGTCGCGGCCACGCAGCGCAGCCCGTCCATTATCTCCATGTCGTCAACGGCATAGCCCTGCGCCCGGACGGCGTCAAGCGCCTGCTCCATCCGGTCGAGCTCCGTGATCGTGTGCCGCGTCATGCGGGGCATGCCGGTCTTTTCGAGAATACGCCTGACCTCGGCCTGGCTCTTTTGCGCCAGCAGGGCCTTCCCCAGCGCGCTGCAGTGTATCGGCAGCCTCGCGCCCGTTTCCGACATGATGCGCATGGAATTGGCCGACTCGATCTTCTCTATGTACAGCACCTCGCCCCGCTCCTCCGTGGCGAGCTGGACCATTTCGCCGTACTGGCGGTTGAGCTTGTGCATGAACGGGAGCGCGACGGAGCGGATGTTCCAGCTCCTGCCGACGAGGTGCCCCAGCTCGAACAGCCTGACGCCGAGGTTGTAGCGCCCGCTCCGCAGCGACTGGTCAACAAAATGGTAGTCGCGCAGGGTGGACAGGAGGCCGTATGCCGTGCTTTTCGGCCAGCCCAGCTTTTCCGATATCTCCGTCAGCGTGATCTCCCTGTTTTCGCCCGCCAGCAGCTCAAGTATTTGCAGCGCCTTGGAAACTGACTGCACGTGCGACGGCTTTTTGTCGTAGTCGCTCAAGCGGCACCCACCTCACCCAAACAGTTTCGCGCGGAAACGGCGCGCCCCGAACCCCTGACCCCGAACTCCGAGTTCCAAGCCTCGAACCCCAAGCCCCAAACGGCTGCAAAACCAAACGGCCGCAAGGCCAGGCAGCCGCGAAGAAAACCGAGCGGGGCAGATGGGCAAACGCCATTCTCGCATATCTGTTCGCTATACACGAATAGCATAGCACATCGCTCATCGCCGCACAAGCAAATCGTTCGGCATATGGGAATGATTGTTCCCATATGCCGAATATTCGACATGGGCGAACTGATTGCCAGATTTTACCGAATTATGTGAGCTGGCGGGGGAGCGGCGGGAAGCGGAAATGGATGCGGGAGGCAACGGGAAGCGGATGCGGGAGGCGCCCGTGAATCCCGGCGTAAAGCCCGACTGAGCACGACTGAGCAAATGAATACGCTCGCCCGCCGCAGCGTTGACAGCGGCGCATAATTGGTATATAATTCCATTTGAGGGTTGCCGTTTGGCGGACTGTTCCACCGTACCGATCAGCATTTTCATGTTGAAAGGGGGTGGTTGAGTGGCTGACAAGCTTGAAACATTGAAGTTGGCGCTGGAAATTGCGCTAGTTGCCATTCAAATCTACTTCCTGCTGAAAAAAAGCAAGAAGTCGAGATAAAAAAACAGAACCGCCAAGTCTTTGATGACTGACGGTTCTGTTTCATAGAAAGAAACAAATGGAGCAGGCCGCCGTACCAAAGCGGCAACTCTTTCTTATATTGTACGACGGCGCCAAGCAAAGCGTCAAGCGTTTTTTTCGCCGCAAACTGTAACGCAAACGGAGCATTTTTTTCGGGCGGGGCGCAGGTGGGTGGCATGGGCGGTCGCGGGCAGGCGCGAGCAGCCGCGGGCGAAAGATATTTTGCCGCGCTCTTGCAATATCCGGAATAATTTGCTGTAATATATATGCGGCGCCGCATGGCCGGCGGCCGCAATACGCGCGAGCAGCGGGGCTGGGGAGGCATCGATGGGGAATACGTACAAGTCGTCTGGCGTGAACGTCGAAATGGCCAACGAGATGAAAAACAGGTTCGGCGAGTTCGTGTCCGCCGGCCGAACGGACATATGCCGCCCGCTTAACCGGGTCGGCGCGTTCGCGTCGCTGCTCGACATCGACCTCTCGCGTTTTGACAGGCCCGTTTTCGTCATGAAAAGCGAGGAGCCCGGCTCAAAGCAGCTGCTCTCGTTCGAGCGCGACAGGATCGAGTGGATTGCCTGCGATCTCATCAACCACCTCGTCAACGACGTCGTGGTCATGGGCGCGTCGCCGTGCGCCGTGCTGGACACGATCATATGCGAGAGCATGGACAGCGCCGTGCTGCTGAGGCTCGTCAAGGCGATGGCGAGGGCGTGCGGCGAGAACGGCTGCGTCCTCGTCGGCGGGGAGACCTCCGAGCAGCCGGGCGTGCTGCCGGCCGGCCGGCACATATTGCAGGCGAGCGCCCTGGGCGTCGTCAGCCGCGACGCCATCGTTGACGGATCCGCGATCCGCGACGGCGACGTCATTGTTTCGCTGGCGTCCAACGGGCTGCACACGAACGGCTACTCGCTCGCGCGCCGGATTATGAGGGACAGGCCGGAAATACTCGGCGAGACGGTCGGCGGGGAGAGCTTCATGGACGCGCTGCTGAAGCCGCACACGGCGTACTTCGGCGCGGTGAGCCGCCTGCTGAGGGCCGGGGCCGGCGACGGGGCGCGGGACGGCAATCAGGATATGGCGAGGGGCGAGGCGCAGGACGGCGGGCGTGGAAGCTCGCGGGACAGCGCGCAGGATGGCTCGCGGGGCGCCAGGCCGGGCGCGGAGCGGGGCGGCAGCAATGGCGTGGCGATGGGCGATAGCCATGGCGCGGAGCGGGGCGATCACCAGGATATGGCGAGGGGCGTGGCGCAGGGCGGGGGCCGGGGCGGCCAGCTTGTCCACGGCATGGCCCACATCACGGGCGGCGGCGCCCACGACAACCTGATCCGCATCCTCCCGGACGGCGCCGAGGCGCGCATAGATCTGAGCAAAGTCAGCGTTCCCGGCATATTCAAGCTCATCAAGCGCTACGGCGGCATCGACGACGCGGAGATGCTGGCGGCGTTCAACATGGGCATGGGCCTGCTGGCCGTCGCGGATCCGTCGATCGAGGGCGCGCTGCCCGGCGTGTCCGCGGAGTCGGGCATTGCCGCGGCCATTGTCGGGAGAGTGTCAAGCGGCCCGAAGGGCGTGTCGTTCATCAACAGCATACAGTGGTGAGTCAATAATATAATTATTAATAAAGTTATTAATAAAGTTATTAAAAAATTAATCAAAGAAAGGATAGCGCTCATGAAAACGATTGCGGACAAACAGGTTCTGGTCGGCGCGGATTTTGCCGGATTCCCGCTCAAGGAGGCCGTCGTGAAGCATTTGAAGGCCAAGGGCTGGACGGTGGCCGACATTGGCGTGAGGGAGGCCGGCGAGAAGGATCCCGAAATGTTCCACCGCATAGGGCTGAAAGTGGGAGCCAGGATATCGGAGGGCGAGTTTGAGCGCGCCCTGCTCTTTTGCGGGACCGGCATGGGCATACACATCGCGGCGAGCAAGTGCCCGCGCGTCCACTGCGCGGTCGCGGAGAGCGTGCCCGCCGCGCTCAGGTGCGTCACGGGGAACGGGTGCAACATTCTGGCGATGGGGGCGTTTTACGTGGCGCCGCAGACGGGCATCGCCATGGCCGACGCATTTTTGGAGCACCGCCTCGGCGACGGCTACGAGGACTGGAAAAATTTCTACGAGTTCCACAAGCTGGCCATTGACGAGCTGGACGCCTTTGACTACGAGAAATTCAAGAAAAACGGCTTTGAGGTGGAGCGCCTGGGCGACTACGACTTGGGGCCGCTCCCGGAATAGCGCGTCTGGCCGGGCGCAGTGCGCCCGTGAGGAACGGGGAAACCGCGCTTTCCCGTTCCGACTTGGGTTGCGGGCGTAAGCCCGCTTGAATGAGATGCGGGGGTATTTGTTATGGGCGACGCGGGCGGCAGGCTGCCGGACATAGACGCCGAGCGGGCGAATATCAGGGAGGCGGCGTCATATATAAGAAGCCGTCTGGCGGGAGCGCGGGCGGACTGCGAGGGCGCTGGCGCGGCTGGTGCGCGGGCAGAGGGCGCTGGCGATGGCGCGGCGGGCGCACAGGCAGGCGGCGAGGACGCTGCGGGAGCGCGGGCAGGCGGGGCGATGGCAAGCGGCGATGGCGCGCGGACATGCGGTGATGGCGCGGCTGGCGCGCGTATAGCCTGCGATGGCGCGGCGGGCGGGCGGGCGGAGGGCGCCGCCGGGGACATCCCGGACATCGCCGTCGTCCTGGGCTCCGGGCTGGGCGGGTTTGCCGGCCGGCTCGCGGACGCGGCCACTATACCGTATGCCGACATCCCGCGCTTTGCGCGCTCGACCGCGCCGGGGCACAAGGGCAACCTGATCGTCGGCAAAATCGCGGGCGGGCCGCGCGTCATATGCATGCAGGGCAGGTTCCACATGTACGAGGGCTACGCCGCGCCGGAGGCGACGCGCCACGTCCGCGTGCTCAGGGAGCTGGGCGTCAGCCGGCTGATCCTGACCAACGCCAGCGGCGGGCTGAACCCGGCGTGGAGCGCCGGCGATCTCATGCTGATAGAGGACCACATCAACTTTACCGGCCAGAACCCGCTGACCGGGCCGAATTTCAGCGAATACGGGCCGCGCTTCCCCGACATGTCGTTCGCGTATGATCCGGGGCTGCGCGAAACGGTAAGGCGCGCGGCGGGCTCGCTGTCGATCCCCCTGCGCGAGGGCGTGTACGTCGGGTTTTTGGGGCCTAGCTTTGAAACGCCCGCCGAGATACGCATGTTTCAGGCGCTGGGCGCGAGCGCCGTCGGCATGTCCACCGTGCCGGAGGCCATCGTCGCGAATCACTGCGGAATGAAGGTTTGCGGCATATCGTGCGTGACCAACCTCGCGGCGGGCATACTCGCCCAGCCGCTGACATCCGAGGAGGTGCTTGAGAGCGCGGCCAAGGCCGGCCCGCTGTTCGAGGCGCTGCTGGAGGAAACGCTGCGCCTGCTGCGGTAGGCTGGGCGGAGAAGCGGCGGCAAGGCGCGAGGAATGGCTGCGGGCCTATGGATGGGATAACGGATAGGGCTATGGATGGAGCGATTGATGGGCCTGCGAATGAAATGATAGAAGGGCCTGTGGATGGGATGATAAGTGGATCCGCGGATGGAATGACAGATGGGTCTATGGGCGAAATGATAAGTGTGTCTGTGGATGGAGCGATTGATGGGCCTGTGGATGGGATGGATGGCATATTTGAGAAAATCCAGCCCGTGAAGTACAGGGACGGCAAGCTGCTGTTTTTGGATCAGACGCAGCTGCCCTCGCGTGTTTCGTGGATCGAGATAGGCTCGGCGCGGGACTGCGCGGACGCCATAAAGCGGCTGGCCCTGCGCGGCGCGCCCGCGATAGGGATCGGGGCGGCGTTCGGAATGGCCGTCGAGGCGCGAGCCGCCAGCGAGCGGCTGGCCGACGGGACGGGCGCACTTTGCGGAGCGGGCGGTTCGGCCGACGGGGATGCGGCTTGCGGCGGGAATGGCGGGGGCGCGATCGGCGTTGGCGGGAGCGGTGCAGGCGGCGCGGACGGGAGTAATTTCGGCGGGAATGGCGCCAGTGGGGACGATGCCAACGAGAGTAACCCCTGCGGGAATGGCGCCAGCGACAGGGATGCGGCGCGCGGAGCGGGCGCGTTTTACGAGGCGCTGCGCCGCGCGGACGGGCTGTTGGCCGCCTCGCGCCCGACGGCCGTCAACCTGTTCTGGGCACTCGCCAGGATGCGCCGCGTTGCCGAGGCCGCCAGGGACAGCGGCGAGGCCCCAGCGCGCGTCGCGGAGCGCCTGCTCGGCGAGGCCATGCGCATGCAGCGGGAGGACATGGCCGTTTGCAGGCGGATCGGCGAGGCGGGGCAGGCGGTCGTAAAAGACGGCATGGGCATACTGACGCACTGCAACGCGGGCGCGCTGGCGACGAGCAGGTACGGCACCGCGCTGGCGCCGATCTACGTGGCCCATGAGCGCGGCGCGCGCGTCAGGGTGTTCGCGGACGAAACGAGGCCCCTGCTGCAGGGCGCGCGGCTGACCGCGTATGAGCTGTCGCAGGCAGGCGTCGCCGTGACGCTGATAGCCGACGGCATGGCGGCGGCGGTCATGTCGCGGGGCTGGGTGCAGGCCTGCATAGTCGGCTGCGATCGCGTCGCGGCGAACGGCGACGCGGCCAACAAGATCGGCACGCTCGGCGTCGCCATACTGGCCAGGCACTTCGGCCTGCCGTTCTATGTGGCCTGCCCGCTCTCGACGCTGGACATGTCCGCCAGGACGGGGGCCGACATCCCGATCGAGCAGCGCGGCGCGGAGGAGCTGACGCGCTGGCGCGGCGAGCGGATCGCGCCGGAGGGCGTCG
>JAISFK010000036.1 GCA_031263625.1 Clostridiales bacterium | reverse complement strand
TCGCCCTATATGCCGAAAAACGCCTTGGCGTTGCGGTAGCAGATGTCGCCGATAATCGCGCCCAGTTCCCGCTCCCCGGAAAAATACTCGCGGCGGTCGAGCAGCGTCCCGAAATAGTTGCACAGCGCGCGCCTGTAAAGCTCGTGGCGCGGATATGACAGAAAGCTCCGCGAGTCCGTCAGCATCCCGACGGAGAGCGCGACGGGGTAGAGGCACGAGACGCTCTCAAATTGCTTGGATATTCCGTATATCTGGTCGTTGAACCACCACGGCGCGCCGAGCTGCACCTTGCCCCTCACGCCGCCGCTGCCGTTGGCGCCATTGCCCCCTTTACTGCCGCCGTCGCCGCTGGCGCCATCGCCATTTCTCCTGTCGCCGCCGCTGGCGCTGCCATCGCCCCCGCAGAACACTGTCGCGAGCACGGCGAACGCCTCGTACTGGTTGATGTCGAGCGGATAGAATATTATCTTTGGCAGAGGCGCCTCGCTGCCGGCGCGGTTGAGCAGCGCGCCGAAGCTCCGCACCGACGCGGCGTCGTCTATCGCGTCAAACCCGGAGTCCGGGCCGTGCGCCGCGCTCATGGCGCTGTTCGCGTCGCGGTACGCGCCGATGTGCAGCTGCGTGGCGAAGCCGTGCTTTGAGTAGAGCTTCAGCATTTCGCACAGGAAGGCCGATCGGTACGTGTTTATCTCGCCGCGGCTGAGCGGGGCGCCCGCCCGCGCCTTTTGGAAGGCGCGCTCCGCGTCGCCGTCCGAGTAGTCGGCCCACTCGAACTGCGTGACCGCGTTGTCGTTGATGGGCGGCCCGAAGCCCTTGAAGTAGGCGAGCCGCTTTTCGAGCGCCGCGACAAGCCCGCGAAAGCTGGCGATGTCGGCGCCCGCCGCCGCGCCCAGCCTGGACAGGTACTCCGGGTAGCCCGGCTTCTCCGCGTTCAGCGCCCTGTCCGGCCGGAACGCGGGGGACACCCTGTATTTTCTGTTTTGGGCGGCGATCAGCCCGTGATAGCGCAGATCGTCCGCAGGATCGTCGGTCGTGGCGATGAACTCCACGTTCGACTGCTCGATGCAGCGCGACGGGTTCATGCCGCGCTCCGCGATCGCGGCCTGCGCCAGCTCGTACACATGCGGTGCGCTGGTGGCGTCAAGCGGCTCGTCGATGCCAAAATAGCGCTTCAGCTCCAGGGCGCACCAGACATGCAGCGGGTTTCCGGCGAGGCGGGGCAGTATGCCGGCAAACGCCAGAAACTTGTCGCGATACGTCGCGCCGCCCGAAATAAGCGCCTCGTCTATGCCAAACGCCCGCATGGCGCGCCATTTGTAGTGGTCGTGCGCCAGCCACATTTCGCCCAGGTCTTCGAATTGCCTGTCCTCGTATATCTCCTGCGGCAAAAGGTGGCAGTGGTAGTCGATGATGGGCAGATCCTTCGCGTACAGCTCGTACAGCCGTCCCGCATGCTTTGACGTGAAATACAGATCCTCTGAGAACATAGTTTAAACCACCCGTTTCTAAAGTATTGTACTAGTGCCTTACAGGCGCATAGCCGCGCTTTCCCATTCCGGCTTGGGTGTGGGCGCAGCCCGCATTAGACAATCGTGCCGCCGCCTATGACGAGATCGCCGTCGTAGAGCACGACGGCCTGGCCCGGCGTTATCGCCCTCTGCGGGGCGTCGAACTCCACATGCGCCTCGTCGTCGCCGGTCTGCTCGAGCGTCGCCCACTGCTCGGGCTGGCGGTATCGCGTCCTGGCCTTGACCCGCATGGGCGCGGGCGCCGCGTCGAACGGGATGAAGTTGATGTCCCGCGCCGTCAGCGATTTTGAGTACAGCGAGCTCTCGCCGCCGACCGTCACCGTGTTGTCGCGCATGGACTTCGCGCAGACGTACACCGGGGAGGGCATCGCCAGCCCCAGGCCCCTGCGCTGCCCCAGCGTGTAGCGCACCGCGCCCCTGTGCGTCCCGACGGCGTTGCCCTGCAAGTCCAGGAACGGCCCGCGCTCTGCGGCGCGCCCCGTGTACGCCTCGATAAACCCGGCATAGTCCCCGTCCGGCACGAAGCAGATGTCCTGGCTGTCGCGCTTGCCGGCGTTGGCGAACCCGCATCGCCGCGCCAGCTCCCGCGCGCGCTCCTTGCGCAGCCCGCCGAGCGGCAGAATCAGGCGCTCAAGCTGGCGCTGCGTCAGGGCGTACAGCACGTAGCTCTGGTCCTTCGTTTCGTCCGCGCCCTTTTTCAGCAGATGCCTGCCTCCGGCGCCGCCGTATTCGATCCGCGCGTAGTGCCCGGTCGCGATGTGGGTGAAGCCCATCGCCTCGGCCTTGCGCAAAAGCCAGCCAAACTTGACGAACCGGTTGCAGTCTATGCAGGGGTTCGGCGTCGCGCCGCTCTCGTAGGCCGCCACAAACCTGCCGATGACCTCTTTCTGGAAAATGCTCTTGAAGTTGAGCGCGTAAAAGGGCATGCCGAGCCGATAGGCCACCTTGCGGGCGTCCTCGGCGTCGTCCAGCGAGCAGCAGGCCCGGCTCGCGGGGAGGCCGGAGCTCTGGCGCCCGCCGCAGCTTTGCCCCCCGTTGCAACTCTGGCTCCCGCCGCAACTCGGGCTCCCGCCATCGCCTTGGCACACTCCGGAATCCAGGCTACCGTCATCGCTCTGGTGCCCGCCAAAATTCTGGCTCCCGTCGTCGCTAGGCGCCCCGTCAAACAGCTTCAGCATGGCGCCCGCGCAGTCATAGCCGCCCCGCTTCAGCAAAAGGGCGGCCACAGAGCTGTCAACGCCGCCGCTCATCGCCACCATCACTTTTGCATTGCCCCGCTCCAGGCGCATTTATGACCATTCCTTCAGCCGCGCAGATTTATGTTGACAGATTCGCGTCAATTAATCATACTAATATAATAGGTTCATGTCAATTATACTCGTGTTCGATTGGAAATTCCGACCGCAATTTGCGGTCGGACAGGGGAAACGAGTATTACTGACTCGCGTTTATGGAAAATTCAAATGCTCGTCAGTATACAATGCCAAAGCGGCGAGAGGGAGGTTCGTTTCAATGGGCGCGGAGCAAAAGTACGAAGAACTAAAGCGCTATCTGCTTTCTTTGGAGAGCGTCGCGGTCGCGTTTTCAGGGGGGGTGGACTCCACGCTCCTAGTCAAGGCGGCGCATGACGCTCTCGGCGACAGGGCGGTCGCCGTGACGGCCCGCTCGTGCTCCTTTCCAAAGCGCGAGCTGGACGAGGCGACGGCGTTCTGCGAAAAGGAGCGCATACGCCACTTCGTCTGCGATTCTGAGGAACTGGAGATAGAGGGCTTCTCGAAAAATCCCGCGAACCGTTGCTATCTGTGCAAAAGCGAGCTGTTTGCCAAAATATGGGCGATCGCGCGCGGCAACGGCATCGCCTGCGTGGCCGAGGGTTCCAACATGGACGACAACGGCGACTACAGGCCGGGGCTGATAGCCGTCAGCGAGCAGGGCGTGAAAAGCCCCCTGCGCCATGTCGGGCTGTGCAAGCAGGAAATCCGCGAGCTCTCAAGGCAGCTGGGCCTGCCGACGTGGAACAAGCAGAGCTTCGCGTGCCTGTCGTCCAGATTTCCGTATGGCGAGAGCATCACGCCGGAGCGCCTCGGCGCCGTGGACAGGGCGGAGCAGCTGCTGCTGGACATGGGGTTGCGCCAGGTGCGCGTGCGGCACCATGGCAACCTTGCCCGCATTGAAACGGACGAGGCGGGGTTCGGCGCGCTTTCGGATCGCAAGAACCGCGAGATGGTGCACAGCGCGTTCAAGGGCATGGGGTTCACGTATGTCGCGATGGACCTGCTCGGATACCGCACCGGCAGCATGAACGAAACTCTCCCGGCCGATAGCATGAGCGAAACGCTTTCGCCCGGCAGCATGGGCGAAGCGCAAATTTGATAAAGGGAAGGGCCATAAAACTCTGAATATTCCCAAGCTAAAGTTCAAGAGCAAGGCGGCGCCGTATGCCTTTCTGCTCCTCGGATCCGCCGCTATGTCCGGCATGGTGTTCGCCATGGCGCCGGACTTCCCGCGCCAGATCGTCGCGAACGCGCTCCAGTCGCCCGTCGTGATCCTGCTGGAATTTGCGGCCATTTTTATCGCGGCGCTGTTCCTGTTCTTCGTTTTCGGGCGGGCGTGGGAGTCAACGCTGGCGCTGTCCCTGCTGCTGTTTGCCATGTGCGTCGTCCACAGATACAAGGTGTTCCTGCGGGGCGATCCGTTTTTGCCGTCGGACGTCGTGCTGGGCGGCGAGGTTCTGTCCATATCGTCGTCCTCGACGATAGAGCTCGGCGCGGGGGTCATCGCCATGCTGGTCGCGGTCGTGGCCGCGAATGTCGCCGTGATGGCGTGCGTCAGGCTCCCCAGGCCGAAACTGAAACCCAGGGTCGCGGGGGCGATCGCCGTCGCCGCGATCGCGGTGTTCGCGTATGGCGCGTTGTACACGAACGACGCCGTGTACAACAGCATCAAGGTGCGAAACAACGCCTACAATATGGTGAACGAGTTTAACTCGCGGGGCTTTCTCGCGGCGTTCATCTACCATACGAAGGATCTGTCCATACCCAAGCCGGAGGGCTATTCGGAGAGCGCGGCCGCCGGGATATTGCTGCGCTATGGGAAAAACGGCGCGGAGGGCAATGGCGCGGGAGACGGGGATGGGGCAGGCGGCGCTGACGGAGCGGGCGGCGCGTTTCGCCCCGACGTCATAATGATAATGAGCGAGGCGTTTTGGGACATAACGCAGATTCCGGCGCTCGTGTTCACGGACGAGACGGATCCGCTGAAAAATTTTCACAGGCTCCAGAAGGAGTCCATCGCCGGCGATCTGTACGTGTCCGTGTTCGGGGGCGGCACGGACACCACCGAGTTCAACGTCCTGACGGGCCACTCGTCCGCCAATTTCGGCGCGGACATGCCGTCGGCCTACAAAATTTTGATCCGGCGCGACACCGACTCAATCGCGCGGGCGTTCAAGAAGGCAGGCTATTCCGCCGTGGCCATGCATCCGGGGTTCAGCTGGTTCTACAACCGGCTCAACGTGTACAAGTGGCTGGGCTTCGACCGATTCCTGCACAGCGGCGACTTCAGCGACGGCGACATTTCCGGCAACTATATTTCGGACGAGGCGATGACGGACAGGCTGCTGGAGCTCTACGCGGAATACACGGGCGACAGTGCCGGGGGTGGCGCCGGGGGCAGCGCAGGAGGCGGCGAGGATAGCGGGGGGCGTGGTGGCGCCGATGGCAATGCGGAGAGTGACGGCGAGGGCAGCGCGGATGGCGTCGGCGCCGAGGATGGTGGCGGCGCAGGGGGCGGCGGGAAGCCGCTGTTCAGCTTCAACGTGTCCATCCAGAATCACGGGCCGTATGACGGCGGCTGGATGTACGGGGAGATCCCCAAGAACTACGCGACGGCGCCGGGCGTAGAGCTGAGCGAAAAGAGCGACTACGCGATCACGAACTACGTGCGCGGCCTGCAAGACGCGGACCGGTCGCTGGGCAGGCTGGCCGAGTTTTTCGAGCAGTCCGAGAGGCCGGTCGTGCTGCTGTTCTTCGGCGATCACCTGCCGTCGCTGGGGTATAACTTTCAGGCATACGGGGAGCTGGGCTACCCCATCGGCTACGGCAGCGAGGCGGGGCTGGACTTGCAGGCGAAGCTGAACACGTACAGGGAGACGTACCTGATATGGGCCAACGCGAAGGCGCGCGAGCAGTGGGGCGCGTATGGCGAGCTGGCGGCCGCCGGGCGCGGCCAGATGAGCGCGAACTACCTGGGCGTCTACTTGATGGACGCGCTGGGCATAGAGTCCGGGCCGTACCAAGACTTTGTGGCGTCGCTGCGCGAGAGCCTGCCCGTGTACGGCAAGTTCTTCAGCAGCACGGGCGGCGGCGCGAGCGGCGCGGAGTTTTCGGAGGCTCTGCCGGAGCGGCTGGACGAGCTTGTGGGCGAATACGGCATAGTCCAGTATTACAAGATGTTTGGCGAGGACATCGGCGGCGATGGCTGACGGGCGCGGCGCTGGCGCTGACGCGCGTGGCGCTGGAGCGGCCTGGCGTCGATGCCGCAGCGCGGTTGCGCGGCGCGGCCTGCGCGGGAGGCATGGCGCGGCTGGCACCGGGGCGCGGCTGACCTCAGTGCGCTGTGGCGCCTAGGCGCCGTGGCACCGGGGTACTGTGGCATCGTGGCGCATTTGCGGCGGCTGAAAGGGAACGGGGCGGCATGTCCGGCGAGGCTAAGCGGAGCGAGGCTGAAAGCGAGCGCTCAAAAAACAGCATGAGCATGAAGGCGAAGCGCCCAGGCGCGAAAGCGATATTTTACGCCGTGAAAGAGGAGCTTCGCGCCGCTATGGCGGGCTTTTCGGCCCGGTTTTCGCGCCAAAGCCTGAGAGGGGACGGGCGCGAGCATGGCCGGCGGAGCGCCCGGAGAGCCCGCCGCCCGGCGAGAGGCCCAGCGAGAGCGCCGCTCGCGGCGCTTGTGGCTGCGGCGGCTGTATACGTCGTGTCCGCGATATCCGCGCAGGGCAACGAGAGCGGCTATGACATGCTCTGCAGCAGCCTCGCGGCGTCGGCGGCGTATGACGGCTATGTCCTGTCGGCCGAGCTGGAGACGAGAATGGCCGGCGGCGAGGCGTCGTTTCTGCGATATGCGCGCTATGTCGGCAAGGAGGGCGGGCCGCAGGACGCGGGGCCGGGCACGGCGCGGCCCTCGCCAGCCCAGCCGGGCGGCGGCGATGCGGGCGAGGCTGACGGCGCTGGCGCGAAGGACGCATGGCGCGGCGAGGCAGGCGGAGGGCCGGACGGCGACGCGCCCCGGCTCGACAAGGACGCGGTGTCTGTCGGCTTTGCCGTCGCGATGTCTGCGCTTGACGCCGCGCTCGGCCTGCACAAGTCCCGGATCGCCTATGAGCCCGCGCCGCAGGGCGATGCCGGCGGCGGCAGTGACGCCGGGGGCAGGATAACGCTCTCGCTCGCGGGGAACCAGATACCGGCTTTCCTCAGCGTCGGCCTGCCGGCGATCTCCGGGATCGCGGCGCGCTTCGGCGGCGGCGCGGCGGTTGGTGCCAGTGCCAGCAGCAACGGCAGCGCGGCAGTTGGCGCCAGTGCCAGTAGTAGCGGCGGCGGCAGGCGTTTTGGCGGCATTGCCGGGGATGCCTTCCGCGCCTTTCTGGAGGCCGGCGGCGACAGCTATACTGACGAGCATTTGAATTTTCCATTAACGCGAGTCAGTAATACTCGTTTCCTCTGTCCGACCGCAATTTGCGGTCGGAATCCCAATCGAACACGAGTATATCTGCCGCCGCTGACGATAACGGTCGAGCGGCTGGACATATCCGCGCTGCGCACGGCGGAGAACCTGCTGGACAGTATAGGCATGAGCGCTGTTTTTACTGTCGCTGACAGCCAAAGCAAAAGCTATGAGGTTGAATTTTTCGCCAGGCTGGGTTTCACCTACTTGTAGCCGGGCGGAGGTCGCTCAGCGCGGCGGTTGCGCCGCGGCTGTGCGCGACGTTGCGCAAAACATCGCGCGCGGCCTGCGCAGCGCGACGGCCCCCGT
The DNA here is from genome assembly GCA_031263625.1 of Clostridiales bacterium. Classification (GTDB taxonomy): domain Bacteria; phylum Bacillota; class Clostridia; order WRLR01; family WRLR01; genus JAISFK01. The sequence goes on along the minus strand of JAISFK010000036.1, from coordinate 325 downwards.
GGCGGCGCAAAGAGCGGGCCGGGCGCGGAAAGAGATGTATGCGGAAAGAGATATATATGGACGTGCATGAAAACAGCCTGTTGAGCGGGCAGGCCGCAGCGGCTGCCGCGCTCGCGGAAATCGCCCTCGGATCGGCCGAGCCGTTCGGCGTTTTTGGCGCGGGCGCCGGCCTCAAGGAGGCGATCGTGTCGCGGTTGCTGTCAAAGGGCGTCAGGCTGTCGTTTTTGCCAAACCCCGTCGCGTTTTGCCCATGGGCGTGGGTGGCGCGCAAAGTCAAAGTCGCCGCGCGCGCCAGGCCCGCCCCCCCGGACGGGCGGGGGCGGCC
>JAISFK010000506.1 GCA_031263625.1 Clostridiales bacterium | reverse complement strand
GGCGCGGAGGCCGGGGCGGCATCCCCCAAGCTGACGCTTACGTACGAGAAGCTGCGAACGGGCTATGCGCATTTATACGACGCCGGCCTGTGGCACATATCGCTGAAAAACGGCGAGGTCGCGCAAATATCCATATTCGCGTAGCAGGGCGCGCGCCGCGCAAGCCCCTAAACATTTCCCAGCTCGTCCGCAAACGCCGGGCTTGGCAATCAGAAACCACACATAGAGGCTGGCAAAAGGGCGGCAGGGGGGCTTGCGCGGAAAGAAGAAAAGCGGGGCGGGGACTGAGTGAGAGGCAATCTGGGCGGATCCGCATCTTTGCAGGAGCAAATTCAGAAAAGCAGCAAAAAAAGCCGGCGCCGCCCCCACGGAGGGCGCCGGGAAAAAGCGGGCCATTGTTTCACAGCCGCCATGCCGGGCATCATGAACGTTGCGGTGCGGCCCGCCGCCCCAGCACGCAAAACGCACGATATATACTGACGAGCATTTGAATTTTCCATTAACGCGAGTCAGTAATACTCGTTTCCTCTGTCCGACCGCAAATTGCGGTCGGAATCCCAATCGAACACGAGTATAATAAGATAAGGGCGCGATACGCCCTCCCTGCGAGCGGCAGAATAGGCGATGGAAAGCCAATCGACAACTTATCCAAGAGAACGAGCCAAAGGAGGGTAAATGCTGTGTTAGCAAAGGTTAATCTCAGTGAGCAGGCTGACAGCGTGAGCGGGTTGTTTGAGTATCTGCAAGTGGGTAGGCTGAACGATCACGTTCTTAATGTCCTGCAAGCGGAGAACCGAACTCTTGGTTTCCATATACACGAACATTCAGACGAGTTGTTCTATGTCATTGAGGGCGCATTTGAGCTTGAGTTTGACGATGGGCTTGTGCCGCTTTCGCAGGGAGATATGCTCATCATTCCGAAAGGCACGCGCCACCGCCCAGTTGTACGCGAGTTGGTGAAGTGCCTGTTGATTGAGCTGGGCGGTACGCTGACCGCAGAGAATACAGGAGGAACATACAGGGAATGATCTACATAGGTGATATCAGCATTGACTGCGCTCAACCGCAGCGGACACGGGAGTTCTACGCCGAACTGACGGGGTGGGAGCGGCAGACGCTGTACAACTGCCCTGCGCTGATTGCCGAGAACGGTTTGGCAATTCTGTTCATGGGCTGTGGCTTCGACTACATTCCGCCTGTGTGGCCGGAAGAAACCAGTCAACAGCAGAAGCAAATGCACTTCAATCTCGGCGCGAACGACCTCGCGGCGGCAGTTGAGCGCGCTATCACTCTCGGAGCAATTAAGCCGGAGACACAATACGGAAAAGAATCCGAATATGTGACGCTCATAGACCCGGAAGGGCGTCCGTTTTGCCTATGCCAGAGCGACAAGCAGCAAACGCACTGAAATTCGACCTATGCCCTGTGGTTTATTTGCCGCCGCCGCGACTGCCTTATTGTGCTGTGGGCTGTGGATATGCGGATATGCGGATATGCGGACATGTGCCGCTATTGCCGGCATTGCCGCAATTCGTTATGCCGTATATAATGGAGGAATAGAGGAAGCCGCAAACTTTATGCTTTTTTGCCTTTTTCTTTACACTTTCTTGGCTTTTGGCATTTATGCTATGCCTGTACTCGCATCAAATAAGTTTTGAAAGGAGAACGGGCATGGGCGAATGCGTTTTGCGCACAAGGGCCGTGAGCAAGCGATACGGCGGTGCGCACGCCCTGCGCGGCGTGAGCGTGGAGATAAAGCGCGGGCAGATTTACGGGCTTATAGGGCTCAACGGCGCGGGGAAGTCCACCTTCATGCGGATTGTCGCGGGCCTCGCCGCGCCCACCGGCGGCGAGGTGGAGCTGTTCGGGGCAAGCGGGGAACCCGCGCTCAGGCGCGGCAGGCGGCGCATAGGGCAGTCCATTGAGACGCCCGCGCTGTACCCCGCCATGACCGCCGCGCAGAATTTAGAGGTTCAGCGGCTTATGGCGGGGGTAACGGACAGGGACAGCGTGAAACGGGCGCTTTCAGCCGTGGAGCTGAGCGACACGGGCAAGAAGAAGGCAAGAAACTTTTCGCTCGGCATGAAACAGCGCCTGGCGCTGGCGGTCGCGCTGATCGGCAACCCGGAGTTTTTGATACTGGACGAGCCCATCAACGGCCTTGACCCGAAAGGGATCATCGAGATTCGCGGGCTGATGCGCAAGCTGGCGCGCGAGGGCATAACGCTGTTGGTGTCGAGCCACTTGCTGGACGAGCTGGCGCAGACGGCGACGCATTTCGGCATTATCCACGAGGGGCGGCTTGCGCGGCGGCTGTCGGCGGGGGAGCTTGCGGACGAATCGCGGCAATACGTCGGCATCGTCACAAAAGAAGCGCCGCGGGCCGTCGCGCTTCTGTCGGAGCATATGGGCGTCAGCGACTATAGGGCGACTTCCGCGACGGAACTTCGCGTCTATGAGCAGATTGGCCGCGCGGGAGAGATGAACGCGCTGCTTGTGAAAAGCGGCGTGGCCGTCGAGGGCATCGGCGTGTCGAAACAGCGGCTGGAAGAATATTTCATGGGCGTGACGGGAGGGGGGCAAAAATGACGACGCTGTTTTCTTCAGACATATACAGGCTGGTTCGCAGCAAGGCGGCGCTTTTTGGCATGCTCGGCGCCGTCGCTTTCGCGGCCGGGATTCCGCTCGCAAGCTATTGCGCCAGCGTCAGGCGCGACGGCGGCAGCTACGAGGTTTTCGGGCAAAACGGCGTCGAGATTTTGAACGTCGTGTCATCCATACTGATATTTTGGCTCGCGGTGTTCGTCGCGTTCTTCGCGGCGGCGGAATTTCAGCACGGAACCGTTCGGAACGGCCTGGCGCTTGGAAAATCCCGCGTTTTGATATACTTTTCAAAGTTTCTGTGCACCGTCATGACTCTCGCCTTGGCGTTCCTGACGGCGGGCGTTGCGGCGACGCTGGCCAACACCGCCCTCTGCGGCTTCGGCGATATGGCGGCGGCAGAGTTTGTGCCATATTTCGCAATGAACTGCGGCATGTGGCTATTGTACGCGCTGCCCTACGCCGCCGTTTTCTGCGCCATCGCCTTTATCTGCAGAAGCCCCGCGCTCACAGTCGCGCTCGGCGTTGCGTTTATGTTCACCATGTCGCTTGCGGCGCAGGGGCTGCTTGGCTACGTCGATGCCGCCGGCCCGCTCAATATCGCGCTTAGGGCGATTCCGATGTACTATAGCATGGCGTTCGGCTATTTGGACATTTTCATGGGGATAACGACGGTATACGGCGCGGGCGGCCAGGCGGCGTTTTTTCGGGATTCCGCCGTCGTCTGCGCGGGATACGTCGCGGCGGCTTGCGCCGCGGGGTGCTTTGCGTTTGCCAGAAAAGACGTAAAGTAGGGAGATTGTTATTGCAGGGAAACTGATATTGGATGGAAACTGTTATTGTAGGGAAACTGTTAAAGCAGGGAGATTGCTAAACGCAGGGAGATTGCCATTGCTATGGACATGCCGATTCTCGTCGTCGAGGACGACGCGCGCATAAACGGCCTTATTTGCGAAACGCTGACAGGGGCGGGGGCGGGCTACTGCCCCTGCGGCGTTTTCTCTGGCAGCGAGGCGCTTCTCGCGCTGAACGCGCAGCCGTGGAAGTGTGTTATCCTTGACCTGATGCTCCCCGGAAAGCCGGGCGCGGAGGTGCTTGCGGCGATTCGCGCATGCGGGCGCATGCCCGTTATCGTGCTGTCCGCGAAAAGCGACAAGGAGAGCAAGCTGGAACTGCTGTCGCTGGGCGCGGACGATTACATGACGAAGCCATTCGACACGGACGAGATGGCGGCGCGAGTCGCGGCCCAGCTGCGGCGGTTTACGGTCTATTCGGGCAACGGGATGGAAAAGACGAAGACACTGCGCTATCTTGACATTGAAATGGACGCGGAGAAGCGGGCCGTCACGGTCGGCGGCGCGGGCGCGGGGCTGACGCGGCGGGAGTTTGATATTTTGGAGCTTATGCTCCGCTATCCGCAAAAGGTATTCAGCCGCGCCAATATTTTTGAAAGCGTGTGGAGCGAGGATTTTCTCGGCGACGAAAAGACGATCAACGTCCACGTGGGCAACTTGCGGGCGAAACTGTCGGCGCTTTCCCCGCACAAGCACATAAAGACTGTTTGGGGCGTCGGTTTTCGCCTTGCGGAATAGGAGGGGCGGCGCGTGGGTTGGCTGGTTGCGGCTTTGGCCGCTGCGTGCGCGGTTCTAGGGCTGCGTTTTTTCCTGTTGCGGAGCGAAGCCAAAAGGCTGCGCGGGGAAGTCATGAGCCTGGCAGGCAACGCCCGATACGGCAAAAGGCTCCATCTTGAGGAAAACGCCGCCGCGCTTGGCGAGGCGATAACGGCAATCAACGAATTGGTTGACGGCTACGAGGAAAAGCTGCGCCAAGCCGAGGAAGTTGAGCGCAACATGCGCCTCAACATTTCAGGCGTCGCCCACGATTTGCGGACGCCGCTGACTTCCCTCGCGGGCTATTTGCAGCTGCTCTCGAAGGAGCCGCTGACGGGCAGGCAGCGCGGATATATCGACACAGTCTTTAACGCCGCAGTCACCTTGCGGGACTTGACGGAGAATTTTTGCGAGATTTCCCTGCTGGATTTAGGCGAGCGCGCGTTTGCCTTGCAGCCCGTGAATTTAGAGCATATCGTCTGCGAGACGTTTTTGGGGTTCTATGAGAACTTCGCCCAAAAGAATATTGAGGTCGATATAGCGGAAGCCGAGCGCCCGCCTGTCGCCGTTGCCGATGAGGTCGCTCTGAAACGGGTTCTCCACAACATCATACAGAACCTGCTCCGCTACGCGAAAAGCACGGTGTCAATCTCGTTTGCGGCGGAGAGCGCGGGCAGCCGCGCGGTTGTGATACGCAACGACACGGAAGCATTTCTGCCGGAAGATGCCGAGCGCATATTTGAGCGGTTCTATATGGCCGACAGCAGCCGCAATCACGGCGGCGCGGGCATCGGGCTGCATGTTTCCCGCAAATTGGCAAGGGCCATGGGCGGCGACATTGCCGCGTGGCAAAGCGGCGGGGCTCTGCACATGAAAATCGTTCTGCCCGCGATCGCTTTGCCCGCGTCAGACGAGCGCAAGGGACGGGCCTAGCCGCCCATTGGCAGGGCCGCTGGGGCCAGGCGCCGGCGGGCTGGGTGGCGCGGGGCGGCACGGGGCGGTGGCTAGATACGCCGGACGGAGCGGCGCGGGGGGTGGCGCGGGACGGCGGTCGGATGCGCCGGACGGAGCAACGCGGGGGGGCGGCACGGAGCGCTGGAGGGGCGGCCGGAGAACGCCGGAGCGGCGCAGGGGGTGGCGCGGAGCGGCGGCCGGAGAACGCCGGGCGGATGTGTCGGACGGAGCGGCGGCGTTGCGGGCAGGGAAGGCCCCCCATTGTTGCGGGCCTGCCCCTAGCCGGCCCCCTAGCCGGCCGCGCTTCCCGCGGCCGGGACGGGCGCATTGCAGAAACTCATTACAGGATGATATTCCACGTGAAAAAGTCGTAGATTGGGTCTATGCCCGCGAGCAGCGCGTCGCGGAGGGCGCGGATGTTTCCGACGGGCAGGCGGCGCTCGGCGCCGAATCCGGTGGGCAGGAACGTGCGGATGCCCAGGCTCTCGTACAGCCCGTAGAGGTCGATCCCCTCAAGCTCCGCGCCCGCGCCGCCCAGCCAGACCTGTGAATCCTTGTCGGACTGCACCCAGACGGCTTCGGCGAACGGCGAAGCAAAGCGTAAGCCGAAGCGTAAGTGCCGGAGATGCCATTCAATTTTTCATTGTGGGGTGTACCGTCAGAGTGTATAATACCATTGGAAAATAAACGGGTTTGGGCTTTGGTTATACCCGTGTTCGATTGGAAATTCCGATCGCAATTTGCGGTCGGACAGAGGAAACGAGTATTACTGACTCGCGATTATGGTAAATTCAAATGCTCGTCAGTATAGCAATAGAATGGGTGAATGGGATTGGCGACGATTGACCGAAAACTGAATGACGAATTGCTTCTAACCCTCCAAGGGCTTATTGCAAATTGGGAGAACGAAGTTATAGAGTTCAAGCAGGCTGACAATGACTACGACAAGGACAGAATCGGTCGATATTTCTCTGCACTCAGCAACGAGGCTAATCTCAGGGGATTGCAGCATGGATGGCTCGTTTTTGGCGTGGACAACAAGACCCATGCAATCGTCGGTTCGAGCTATCGCGATACCAAGGGGCTTGATACCCTGAAGCATGAGATTGGACAGAACACCACCGGAGGGATTGCCTTCACAGACATATTTGAGGTGTATGACGGCGAGAAGCGCATTGTGATGTTCAAGATTCCCGCTGCCGTTGTAGCCGTGCCGACAGCATGGAAAAACCACTGGTATGGTCGTGAAGGAGAATCCCTTGGCGCATTGTCGATGGAGGAACTTGACCGCTTACGCGGACAGGTTCGCCGCGACTGGTCGAAGCGGGTTATAGACGGCTCTGGTCTGAATCATCTGGATGCCGAGGCGATTCGCATCGCCCGCGAAAGCTACAAGGCTAAACAGAACCGCGAGCATATCAGCGCGGAAGTTGACAAGATGACCGACGAACAATTTCTGACAAGGCTGAAACTGGTGGTGGGCGGCAAACTCACAAACGCCGCGATGGTGCTGCTTGGCAACCCCGACCATGACAGTCTGCTGGATACCCCTGCCCGCGCCATGTGGCGGCTTTACGGTTCAAATGATATAGTCAAGGATTACAAGGAATTCGGCATCCCGTTTATTTCGGTAGTAGACAAGGTGTACGCCAAAGTCCGCAACCTGACCTACCGCTATATTCCCAATCGCCGATCGCTCCAAACCATCGACATCCCGCAATATGATGTGAGCCTCCAACGCGAACTTTTGTTCAACAGCATCGCTCACATGGACTATACGCAGGGCGGCAGGATATACGTTGACGAGTATGAGGACTACATCATCGTCCAGAATCCGGGTTCGTTCCTGCCCGGAGATGTCCTGACCGTGCTTCAACCGTGGTACACAGCCCCATATTATCGCAACCAGCTATTGGCCGAGTCTATGGCCAGTTTCAATATGATAGACACTGTGGCGATGGGGATCCGGAAAGTGTTCAGAATCCAGCAGGAGAGGTTGTTCCCGCTGCCCGACTACTTCTTCATGAAGCCTGAGAAAGTTGTAGTGCGGGTCTACGGCAAGACGCTCGACGAAAACTATATGCGGATGCTCTATGACCATCCGGAATTCAATATTGAGACCGTTTACCTTCTGGACTGCGTTCAGAAGAAACAGCCGCTGAATCCGGAGCAGTACAATGCATTGCGCAAACTCCACCTGATTGAAGGAAAATCACCCAATGTCTTCGTCTCCGCTGCCGTCGCCGCGATAATCGACGAAAAGGCACAGTACATCAAGAACAGGGGGCAAAGCGACCAATACTACAAGCAGATGATAATCGACTATCTGCATCAATGGGGACAAGGCACGAGGCAGGATTTTTTGACTTTGCTTGGAGACAAATTTTCCGATGTCTTGGATGAGAAGCAGAAAGTGAACAAGGTCAAATATTTCCTGGCAACTTTGCGCAAAGAAGGAATCATCACGCAGTCAGACGGAAACCAGCGAACTTCGCAATGGGTACTGGCAGAGTGATTGGTAGAAACGGCAACTTCTTTGACCGTTTTCACCAGTTGGGCGAGCGGCGAGAAACCGTGTGATATAAGCATTTGCCGATTTAGGCAGCGTTGCAATGATTGGTGAAAACAAATGCTTGATTCTGATTTTCACCAATCTTTCACCAATCGCCATTTATCAAGACATTGCGAACCCTCCCCGATTTTTCTTTGTCAATGAAGACAATCTTGTCGGACGCATTGCAGAAACTCATTACAGGATGATATTCCACGCGAAAAAGTCGTAGATTGGGTCTATGCCCGCGAGCAGCGCGTCGCGGAGGGCGCGGATGTTCCCCACGGGCAGGCGGCGCTCGGCGCCGAATCCGGTGGGCAGGAACGTGCGGATGCCCAGGCTCTCGTACAGCCCGTAGAGGTCGATCCCCTCAAGCTCCGCGCCCGCGCCGCCCAGCCAGGCCTCGGCCTCGGCCGCGCAGCGCCGCAGCGCCA
>JAISFK010000492.1 GCA_031263625.1 Clostridiales bacterium | reverse complement strand
CTGTTTGGATTCAGCGCCGGGGCCGTCATCACCAGGCCATCTCATTCTCGTCGTCCGACAGAGCGTTCTCAAACGCGATGATCGCAACCTCGATCATGTCGTCTTCCGGCTCCTTCGTCGTAAAATTCTGAAACATCAGCCCAGGCGCGCTGACAACCCGCGTCAGCGCGTTGTCGTAGCGGCCGGCCAGCTTGATAAGCTCGTATGCGACCCCGGCGACAATAGGTATCATGACCAGCCTTATGAGCAGGCTGAACAGCGCCCTGCCGACGCCCGTGGGCTGGAACGGCAGGTTCTTGACGACGATGTCCACAAGCGAAAACACGAGAATGCTTATGATCATGACAAGAAACAGGAACGACGTGCCGCAGCGCGGGTGCTTTCGCGAGAATTTCTGGATGTTCGCCACGGTCAGCGGCTCGTCGTGCTCATAGCAGTGGATCGTCTTGTGCTCGGCGCCGTGGTACTGCCAGACGCGCTTGATCTCATTCATGCGCGACGACAGCATCAGGTACGCGAGAAACAGCGACACGCGGATAAGCCCCTCAAGCAGGTTCGAGATCAGCAGGCCGGACGTCCGCGACTTGTCCAGCGGCAAAAATCCCGCTATCAGGTTGGGAAGCAGTATGAACAGCCCGACAGAAAAGCACAGCGAAAGCGCCACGGCAATATATATGAACGCGTCCTTTGCCTTGTCGCCCAGCCTGTCCTGCAAAAACTTCTCAATCCCGGAGGCTTCCTGATCGCCATGCTCAGAAAGATCCCGTTCGCCATGAGCAGGAACATTCGGCTCGCTATGCTCATAAACATCCGGTTCGCCGTGAGCAGGGGCTTCCCGGCCGCCATGCCCGGAAACTTCGGAAACCGTTGGGCCGCCATGCTCGGAATCCATAGCCGCTTCGGCGCCGCCTCCTCCAGCAACATCAGATGCCCCTGCTGCTGCCGCGCTGGCCGCGTCCTCCCCGGCCTCAGCCGATTCGGCGCCATCGCCCACGGCAAATGCGCCAGCGCCGCCGCCACCCTCCGAAGCTCCGCCCGCCTCGCCAGAAGCCGCAGATTTGCCGGCCCCGCCTGGAGCGGGATCGGCGGACTCGCCGCCCTCTCCGGGCTCCTCGATGTCGAAAAACTCAGCCGAATACATCAGGGCGCTGACGCCGATGAACATCTGCTTGAACAGATTGACAGCGCCCCTTATGAACGGCATTTTCTGCAATCTGGACTTAGGCGCCAGCGGCTTCACCTGCAAGGCGATCTCTTTGTCGGGCTTGCGCACGGCGATCGCGACCTTGCGCGGGCCGATCATCAGCATGCCTTCAATCAGCGCCTGCCCGCCGACGCTAGTCTTCTTCGCCATGCCTAGTTGGCGTCCGTCAGGCCGTACTTCTTGTTGAATCTGTCCACGCGCCCGCCGGCATCGACGAATTTTTGCTTGCCGGTAAAAAACGGGTGGCATTTCGAGCATATTTCTACATGCAGATTGGCTCTTGTCGAGCCCGTCGTGAATGTTTCGCCGCAGGCGCACTTGACTGTCGCGGCGGCGTATTTTGGATGTATGCCGTCTTTCATTTGTCCGTCACCTTTCAAAAATTAGCGTATTTGCACCCTGCAAAATCCGCATAAATTCCTGCCTGCGCCAAATATGCGCGAAATCCGGGTTGCACAGTGTTTATTCTACCACAGCCCAAATTGGCGCGCAAGGCATAAAATTTCGGCCAAAATTTAGCAATGGCCAGCAACGGCGATCGGCAACAGCGATCGGCAACAGCCCAGCAACAGCGCCCCGGCGGCCTCAAGGCCCTCTTTCCCGAATTTGACACAACAAATATTGGAAACATTCTTTGAAAAGTTGCTTGAGCTTGCTTGGCACAAGCGCTGGCACACACGCGCATATACGCGCAGCACATACGCCACATACGTAGCACATACGCGCCCGTGCCCCCGCGCCCCGCGCGTTGACAGTTTGCCGGCCCTCGTGCTATACTATCCAAAATCAGCGGCCTGGCGGTCGGCGGATTCGATGGCCAGGCGACCCCGTTATGGAGGCGGGCCGACATCATGAGGAATTGCACAGTTTCATTTTGCGACGGCACGGCCGAGAAAGTGCCAAAGAACACCCCGCTGCTTGAGCTGGCCGCCGCTCGCGGCGCCCCGGGCGGGCGGCCCAGAATCATCGCGGCGCTGCTGGACAACGCGCCCGCGGATCTCAGCGAGAAAATCACTCGCGACTGCGCGCTTCGCTTTTTTGACACGGACAGCCCGGAGGGGATGCGCGTCTACGAGCGCAGCCTCGTGTTCCTGCTCGCCAAGGCCACGGCGGACCTCTACCCCGACAAGAAAGTGCTGATCCGCCATTCGGTGCGGCTCGGCCTGTATTTCGACATGACCGGCGACTCCGAGCTGCTGCCGGAGGAGCTGGCCGCCATCGAGCGCCGGATGCGCGAGCTCACGGCCCGCAGCATCCCGTTCGCGCGGCGCGAGGTGGACATCGCCGAGGCCGAGAAGCTGTTCGAGATCGGCGGGCGCAAGGATCTCTACAACGCGATCGTGGAGCGCCGCAAGCCCTACGTCGTGCTATACGGCTTCGACGGCATGACCGACTACTCGTATGGGCATCTGGCCCCGCACTCCGGCTTCGTGGACAGCTACTCGCTGCTGTACCACTATCCGGGGGGCATAATGACGTACCCGAAGAAAGCGCGCTCGCCGCTGCACGCGTCCAAGCTCTCGATGTACCACGACATGCCCAAGCTGCTCAGCGTGTTTTCCGAGTACAAGAGCTGGGGCGGGATCCTCGGCATAGAAAACATCGGCGAGTTCAACAGGGCCGTGCGGCACGGCGGCGCCCCGGACATCGTGAGGGTCGCGGAGGCGCTCCAGGAGAAGAAGATATCGCAGATAGCCGACGCGATAGCGCAGAGCCCAGAGCGGCGCAAGCTCGTGCTCATCTCCGGGCCCTCGTCCTCCGGCAAGACCACGTTTGCCAACAGGCTGTCCATCCAGTTGCGCGTGAACGGCTTCACGACGCACACGGTGTCGATGGACGACTACTATTTGAACAGGGCCGACGCGCCCGTCGGCGACGACGGCGAATACAACTTCGAGTGCCCCGAGGCGCTGGACATAGACCTGTTTTCGAGCCAGATGAACGCGCTGATCGCCGGCCAGCCCGTCAGCGTCCCCGTGTACAATTTCAAGAAGGGGGCGCGGGAGGGCTTCACGAGGCAGCTGCGCGTCGGCGACAGCCAGATCGTCATCGTCGAGGGCATACACGGCCTGAACCCCAAGATAACCGCGCAGATACCGAGGGAGAGGAAATACAAGATATACATCAGCGCGCTGACGTCGCTCGGCATAGACGACCACAACAGGATCCCGACGACGGACGCGCGGCTGATACGCCGCATAACGCGCGACCACCAGTTCAGGGCCTCCAGCGCCATCGAGACGCTCAGGATCTGGCCGTCCGTCAGGGCGGGGGAGGAGGACTACATCTTCCCGTACCAGGAGAGCTGCGACATCATGTTCAACTCCGGGCTGATCTACGAGCTGGGGGCGATGAAGGAGCGCGTGCTCCCGCTGCTGGAGGGCATCGGGCCAGGCGAGCCCGAATACCCTGAGGCCATGCGGCTTATCAAGTTCATGAGCTACTTTGCGCCGATAAAGGCGGACGACATACCGCACAATTCCATCCTGCGCGAGTTTTTGGGCGGGAGCTGCTTTGCTGTATGATTATAGGTTTTTAGGGGGGGATGACGCGAAATGCAAGACGATGTTAGCGACGTCTCGCGCAGGCTCAGGGAGTTGCGCGAGTCATGCGGGACGCCCGCGGAGGAGCTGGCGGCGAGCCTTGGGGTGCCGGCCGCGATCTACGCCGGCTACGAGGACGGCAGCCAGGACATCCCGATAAGCGCCCTTTACAAATTGACGGGGCTGCTCGGCGCGGACCTTACCGAGCTGCTGACGGGCAATTCGCCCAAGCTGGACACGTACTGCGTCGTGCGGCACGGGCAGGGCCTGAGCATCGACCGGTATCCGGGCTACAAGTTCAAGAGCGTCGCGTTCAACTTCCAGCACCGCAAGATGGAGCCGCTGATTGTGCATCTGGACGCCGAAACGGACGCGGCGGGCGTGGCAGGCGCTGCGGGCGCGGCGACAGGCTTGGCGAGCGCGGCGGGCGCGCACAAGGAGCTGGTCGCGCACACGGGGCAGGAGTTCAATTACGTGATCGAGGGCACGGTCCGGCTGACGCTCGGGAAAAAGGAGATCATACTGAACAGGGGCGACTGCTGTTATTTCGACCCCACAATCCCGCACGGGCAGAGCGCCGTGGACAGGAGCGCCGAGTTTCTGACCGTCATTCTGGAATGACGGCGGCGCCAGCGGCGCGGGGCGCGACGGCGGGGCGGGGCCAGGGGCGCGGCTGGGCGGCCGGCGCGAAGGAAGGCTTGCCGGCGCGCGGAAGGCTAGCCGGCGCGGTTGCGGGGGCGCGGGCGGGAGTTGCTGCTATGGAGGCTTTATTGAATGTTGAACAGATTTTTGGAACGCACCGAATTTAGCTCATACGAGGACTTTGTCGCGAACTACC
>JAISFK010000465.1 GCA_031263625.1 Clostridiales bacterium | reverse complement strand
GGCTACGAGACGATTGACGGCGACGATGGCTGGGACTGATGGATGGCGGGCGACACTTTCTTCAACGTCGAGCCCGCCCTCACGCTGGCCCGCGCGCACGCGGGCGCTAAGCCGAGTTCCAGCGCGGCGGCCGCCGCCAGCGCCGTTCCCCTGGCCCGCGCGCGCGAGGGCGCGAAGCCCAGCCGCTTATGGGCTCGAAGAAAACGCGTCCTCGCCGGATACTGTCGCGCGGCTGTCCTTTGGGAACACGGCATTCATGTACTGGGGCTGCGAAAACCACACCCTGAGCGGCGTCCCGTCCGTCAGGGATTCCGCGCAGGAGGCGTAATCGCAGAACAGCAGGTCGGTTTCGCTGTGGGCGAAAAAATGCACCGGCCTCTTTACAAAGCGTATTTTATATGCCGTCAGCGCGCCCGGAACCTCGCATTTTTCCGCGACTGGCGCGAATGGCGCGCCGTCGGCCCCTTGAACGCGGTAGTAGGAAATGCCTAATTGCCCGTCGCGCGCCTTTTCGGCCGCGCTGTCCATGAGCCAGAGCGATTCCGGCCGCTCGTCTATGAACCTTGGGCTCATGCCCAGCACTACCGGCCCCGACATCAGCGCGCTGTAGACGGGGTTGCCGGGGGCTTTCACAACGCGGGGGCAGATATCCAGATCCAGCTGTATTTCATCTCCGGCCCGCCATTTTCTCTGTATGCGCGCATAGCCTCCCCTGCGCATGCCGTCAAGCCCCTCGTCTTTCCCGTTTACGCGGATTCGCGCGTTTCCGCTCCATTCGGGAATGCGCAGATCAATCGCGTATTCGGCGCGCGGCGCGCCAACCAGCCGGATGCTGACGCTGCCCTCGACAGGGTAGCGCGTATTCTGGGCCAGAACGATTTCACGGCTGTCCCAAGCCGCATGGTAAACGCCTTGCTGGTAGAGATTGACGCTTATGCCGTCCTTATGCTCCGTCACGCACCATTTGGGAACCTCCAGCAGCGCGCGTGGGCCGTTCAGAACGCAGCAGCTCGACTGCATGGCCTCTATCTGGACCGGGCTGGGGACGCGGCAGCCCTGCAGCGGAGAAAAGTACGCCCACCAGCTCCCGTCCTTTTCCATCGCGCCGGCCAGCGCGTTGAACAGCGATATTTCCAGCCAATCGGCCCATTTGCTGTCGCCGGTGATGCACAGCAGCTGGCGGCAGATTTTCATGAAGGTCGCTGTCACGCAGGTCTCCATCGGCGTTTCGAGAACCTGCGTCTGCCGGTAGGCCCCGTCGCACCACAGTTCGCCGCTGGAGCCAGAGCCGACGATCATAATCTCCCGTTCCAGAACCATATCCATGTAAGACAGCACCGCCCGAATGTACTCCTCCTCCCCTGTCACGCGGTACAGCTCGCACAGGCCCTCAAAGCAGGACATGATTTCATAGCCCTTGGGGACGGCGATGCGCACCGGGGCTTTTTTCGCAAGGGAGTCGGAAATCAGGCGCAGGCCGCGTTCGCTGTAGGCGCTCGGCTGCTCCCATAATTGCGCCAGATGCCTCGCGTAAGCGAGATAGCGGCTTTCCCCAGTCCGTTCGTGCATCAGGACGACAGGCTGCAGTATCGAGCACGACGACAGCCCCTGCAGCACGGCCAGGCCGGTTTCAGTCACCTTTTTCCCCGCGCCCTGGGTGACGCCAATCAAATTGTCGAGCATTCTCGCCGCGCCGTTCAAGGCGTCTTTGTCCCGCGTCGCGTCATAATAGGCGATCAGCCCGATCAGCACGTATTTCCTGCCCCACAGATCCCATGCGGTGAAATCGGCGGCGCTGCAGCTGATCCGGCCGTCCGCCTCCTGAACCGACAGTATCCCGCCGACAGCGTCTTTCAGAACCTGAAGATGGCGCGGGGAAGGATCGTATTCGTATGCGAGCGCCGCCGAGGCGGCCCACTTGCCCCAAAATTCCCCGCAGAAGGAACCCTCCGAATCCATTTTTTCGCGGAAAGCGTTGACGTAGCGGGAGTAGTCGGCGGCCATGACGCCGTTGGAGATGCAGCTCTGAATCATGCCCCCGACATGCCCCCCGATTTTCGGGGGCTTCTGCGGCGCCCACATTTGGCGGGCGATCTTGCCAATCTTGCCAATCTTGCCAATCTTGCCAATTTCCCCAGCCCCCAAAAGCGGCTCGCACCCTGTCAAGCAGTCCGCATGCGTCGCGCTCGTCATCCTTTCACACCTCCCAGCGTAATCCCTTTGACAAAATATTTTTGCAGGAACGGGTAGAAGCACAGCACCGGAAGCGCGCCTATGAATATCTGGGCCGCCTTGAACGTTCGGTCGCTGACCAGAAGCCGGTTCGTCATTTCCGCAATGCTGCCCGTGCTCATTTGGGCGAGGCTTGTCTGAACGACCACCGATTGCAGATAGGTCTGCAAGGGGTAGTTTTCCAGGCGGTTCATGTAGATAAGCCCCCCGAACCACTCGTTCCAGTGGCCGACCAAGGTAAACAGCGTGACGGTTGCGATGGCGGGGACGGACAGCGGGACATATATGCGGCGCCAAATTTTCCAATGCCCGGCCCCGTCAATGAGGGCCGCCTCCTCCAGCGCGGCGGGAATCTCGCGGTAGAAGTTCAGCAGCAGCACGATGTTGAACACCTGCACCGCGGGGGGCAGAACCAACGCCCATATCGAATCGATCAGCCCCAGCTGCCGCACGAGCATGTACGTGGGGATGATGCCGCCGTTAAACAGCATGGTGACAACGAAAAACCACACATATGCCGTCCGGCGCCTAAACTGCCGGTAAGGCTTGGAAAGCGGGTACGCGGTCAGAACCGTGACAGCCACGCTGAGCCCGCCGCCCAATATGATTCGCTTCACGCTGACGGCGATGGATTGCCAAAATTCTTTTTTCGCCATGACATAGCTGTAGGAAGCCATCGTCAAGTTTCGGGGCCAGAAATTGACGTAGCCGGCCGCCACCGACGCTTTGTCGCTGAGGGAGATTGCCAGAATGTGCGCCAGCGGCAGCAGGCACAGGACGGAGATGCCTGCGAGCAATATGGTGTTGCATAGGACGAAGGCGCGTCTGCTGGCGCTTGTTTTCACGCGTCTACTGGCGCTTGTTTTCATGGTTCACCTCAAAAGATCCGGTAATCGGCGAATTTGTAGGCCATGAAGTAAGACGCCGATATGAACAGCGTGGATATGATCGATTTGAAGAAGCCAACCGCGGCGGCCACCCCGTATTGAGCCTCGCGTATGCCCAGCCGGTAGACAAAGGTGTCCAGAATGTCGCCGGTCTCGTACACGATGGGGCTGTACATGTTGAAAATCTGGTCGAAGCCGGCGTTGAGGATGTTGCCCATGCTCAAAACGCCCAGCAGCACGATTGTCCCCATTATGCACGGTATGGTTATGCTCAGGCATTGCCTCATCCTGCCGGCGCCGTCGATCTTCGCCGATTCGTACAGGCACGGGTCAATCGACGTGATGGCCGCGAAGAACACGATGGTATTGAAGCCGAAGGTTTTCCACACGTCAGTCGCGATGACCGTCCCCTGAAACCACCTGTTGTCCCCCAAAAAGAAAATGGGCTCCGCGCCGAACAGCCCGATGAACTGGTTGGCCAAACCGTCCGCGGGGGAGAGCATCTGGATAAAAATGCCGGACAGTATGATCCACGAAAGGAAGTACGGCATAAAAATAATCGTCTGCACGCTTCTTTTAAAGCGCGTGTTCGCAACCTCGTTGATGAGCAGCGCGACCGCCAGCGGGACCAATATCCCCAAAACCATCTTCCAGAGCGAGATGACGAGGGTGTTGCGCAGCACGTTGACGGTATTGGGCATCTCCAGCAGATAGCGGAAATTCCCCATCCCGATCCAATCCTGCGGGCCGAAGAGCCCCTTGGCCGGCTTGAATTTTTGGAAGGCAATGACCAGCCCGCCCAGAGGCACGTATGAAAAAATCAAGCAAAAAACAACGGCAGGCAGCAGCATGACATGAAATACCGTTTCGCTTTTGCGCTTTTTCGCCTGCAACGCGGTTGCTTTCATCGGCGCGCATTCCTTTCGCGACGTTTTATTTGTTGGCGGCGTACCATTCGTTCACTTCGTCGGTTATGGCCTGCCCGCCAAGGCTCAGCCATTTGCTCGCAAAAGCGTCGAACTCGTCAACAGGCGATTCGCCCATCACGATTTTGGTGAACGTTTCGATCTGAAGCTGATCCAGAGTGGCTTCGCGCTCGGCCATGGTGTCGGTCGGGAGGCCAAAATATTCGTCCACCATCGCGCGGTTGTCATTCTTGTAGACATTCACGTTTTCCGAGCCGCCGTTCGGGCCGCCGAACGTGCGGTTCCAGCCCCATTGCGACAGATCCCCTTCGTCGTATGCCACCAAATTCGCGTAAATGGGCATATCGTTTTTCGATACCGCGGAGCTGTCCCTCTTTTCGGCCGCGTCTTTGATGTAGACGCGCTGCGCGTTCTGATCGGGGGTGAGCGAGAACCAGAAGTTGACCATCTCGAACGCGGACGACGCTTCCGGGGGCGCGCCGTAATACTCCGAGTTGGGGGTTTTCCCGTCGGGGGACATTTCAGCGGCCAGCGAGGTGATCAGGGTGGCGATGTGAAGGTTGGCCATTTTTATCATAGCCTCGGGATGGGAGAAGTTTTTGCTCGCCACGTACCAGTAATCGATCACGGCGCGGGTCTGGGGGCGCGCGGGGGAATCGTCCGCGGACGGAAGCGGGTACGCCTTCAGCTCAGCGTCGGGCTTCAATGTTTTCAGCTCGTTGACATTCAGGCCAAGCCCGAGCCAGTCATAGGCGATGCCCACCTTGCCGGCGACCAGATCCTGATAATATGTTGTCTTGTCCTTAACCGCGAATTCCTTGCTCAGCACGCCTTCCTGGTACAGGCCGTTCATGACGGACAGCACGGTCTTGATCTCAGGCGCGATGGAACCGTTCATCAGCTTTCCGCCGGCCCCCTGTATCCACGTGTTGGGATACGCGTGATAGCCGTTCGCCAATCCCCGGAAGCCGGGCGCCTCGTCGGCGCCGCGCAGGTTGCCGAGGGAATCCTTGCTCAGGGCGATGCCGTATGTGTCGGCCCCGTCGGGTTTTGCCTGCACAAATTTCCGCGCGGTGTCTATAAGCTCGTCCATGGTGGACGGCGGATTCAGGCCCAGCTTTTCGAGCCAGTCGGAGCGAATCCACAGGGAGTGGGTATTGGAGTAGGGAAACGTGGGCGCTTGCGGGAGCCCCATCAGCTTCCCGCCAAAGACAGACAGTTTAAGCATAAACGGGTCCTCGTCGGTAATTGCCTTGTAGTCCGCGTCCATGTAGCTGTCGTAGACGCCCGTCAGGTCGGCGAGCTGATCCGCGTCCAGCAGCTGCTTGAACTGAACCGCGTTGACGCGCATGATATCGGGCAGCGCGCCGGACGCCATCATAATGTTGAATTTTTCATCATACGCGTCGGGCTTGGCAATCCACATATACTCTATATCAATATTCAGCTTCTCTTTGTACAGCCGCGTCCAGCGGTTGTCCTCCGCGCTTTCGCCAATCGCCTCGTATTGCTTGGACAGCTCGTCGTTCGTGTTGTTTACCATAACCACGGTGAGCGGCGAGTCGTACCTGCCCATTTCGCCGTCCGCAGTTTCGGCCGCAACGTCGGCGTCGGCCGCGTCGGCCGCAGTTTCGGCCGCGTCGGCGGCATCGGCCGCGTCGGCGGAACCGGAATCGGAAACTGGAGCCGGCTGAGAACCGGTTGTCACGGCAGGGGAACCGCCGCCGGTTCCGCTCTGACACCCTGCCGCGAGGATCATAATGGACGCTAAAACAATGCATGCCAGTTTCGCTTTCATATGCTGTGCTCCTATTCGATTAATTTGCCGGCGCTTACGAGTATAGCATAAAAATTATATACAATAAATCATAATATCGTTACATTTCTTTATATATCGTGACCGCTTAAAGAAGCGCTTAAAGAAGCGCTTAAAGAATCTGCGGCAAAACGCCTATTTGCTTACGCGGTATTCTTGCGGGGAGATGGAGAAAGCGCGGGAGAAGCATTGCGTGAAATAGCTTGGAGAAGAAAAGCCGGCAGCCTCCGCGACGTCCTTGATTTTGCAGTTCGACGCGGATAAAAGCTGGCGGGCCTTTTTCAGGCGCTGCTCGCATATATATTCGGACATGGACATTCCCATTTTCTTTTTATACATGCGCGACAGGTAAGACGGGTTGAAATGGAAGCAATCCGCCAAGGTCGCGATGGAAAGATCCTTTTCAAGATTGTTGCAGATATAATTATTGACCTCCGCAACGTGCCTGTCCATATTCTGGCTGCCGCGTTCGCGCAGGATCTGGAAGATCGCCCCGGTCACTTCCGATATATAGCAGTGCATGGCTTCCGCGCAGCTAAAGCTGTTGAAGTCAAAGAGGCTGGAATAGTTGATTTTCTCCGACGCTTCCTCCGCGAGGTTCAGCTGCTTCATCAGCCGGTTGACCGCCACAGCCCACCTGTAGTACTCGCCGGGGATGTACCTTACGTTGGCGGCGGCATATTCGCGGCAGGCGGCGGCCATTCCGCCCCGCGCAAATTTGTGCAGCTGCTCATACATGGAACCCGATTCTTCCGCCTCGTCGAGCTTCAGCGCAAGCTCTGCCCGCTTTTTTTCTTCATCCTCCAAAATGCCGATGTTTTTGCGAAGCGCGCTTAGCACGACCTCGTCGCCTTCAAGTTTAAGGATGTAATCCGCGCCTCCGGAACGGATGGCCTCTTTTGCGTATTCAAAGACATCGTATCCGGTCAAAAACAAAGTGCGGCACAGGGGCCATTTTTTCACAATGATTTTTTGCAGCTCGAGGCCGCTCATGCCCGGCATGCTTATATCGATTACCGCGATATCGATCCGGCTGCTTTCCAGCCGCGCAATCGCCTCGCTGCCCGAGGACGCCTTGTAGATCGCCAAGTCCTTGAATTCCCTCAGCAAAAGGTCGTACATGCCTCTCAAAGCGATATCTTCATCGTCAACCAGCAAGAGATGATGCATCACGGTTCCCCTTTCAACATAATAACCGATACCTTCAGCCCGCCGTAGCCGCTTTTTTCAATTCTCACGCCGGCCCGTTCCCCATATCTCCCCACCAAGCGCCGATGCACGTTTATCATGCCGGTGACCTCGCCGGATTCGCCATTCGCCAGCAAGCCGCGCAGCCTCTCCAAAAGCTCGCCGGTCACATCCCCGCCGTTGTCCTCGACCGTGAAAACGACTTTGTCTTCCATCTCTTCCAGCCGGACGTCTATGATTTTCTGCCCGTCGGACTTTTCGGCCGCGTATTCAAACGCGTTTTCCACGATCGGCTGCAGCACCAGCACCGGAACCATGAGCTCCGGCACCTGCCGCGGCTCCCGGTAATTTGACGTTACCCTGTTTCCGAACCGGTATTTTTGTATCTCGAGGTAATTCCTGCAATGCTCGATTTCCCTTGCCAGCTCGATGAGCTGCGACGGGATTCTGGTAATATAGCGGTAATACCCTCCCAGATATTGCGACAATTTCTGTATGGTTTCAAGCTCTTCGCTCGCTGCCAGCCGATAGATGACATACAGCGAATTGTAAAGGAAATGCGGGTTTATCTGATATTGCAGCTGTCGCAGCTCGGCCTGCGAAACCAGCTTCTCCTGCTTGGTGACCTCGGCTGTCAGGGCATGTATGTTTTTCATCATATCGTTGAAGCCGTTGTACAAAAAGGCATACTCGTCGCCGCGGTTGTGCTGGATCCGGTAGGAAAGGTCTCCCGCCTTTACCGACGTGAACGCGTCCATGATGGTCTTCATTGGGATGCGCAGCAATTTGTGGACTCCGCCAATGTACATGCTGGCGACAAGCAGCGCCATAACGGAAATCCCGGCAAACTGTATGGTGTAAACAACCCCGTTCTGCCTAATATATCTTTCGGGAATGAGCGATACCAAGCGTATTCCCAGCGATTCGGATTCCCTGCTCTCCACATAGCGCTTTTCCTCAGCGCTATCCGTATAATATTGTCCCGGCGCGAGCCCGGAGACTTCCATGGCGTCGGCGCTGTCTTGCGCGCCCGTGCCAAGGCTCCACGCCCCGTCGCGCGACATCAAATAGCATGTGGAATAGCTGCTTTCGCACAGTATTGCCAGCTCTTTGATCAGCTTTTCTCTGTCCAGCTCGCAATATACAACATACGAAGGCCCCGCGTCCGGCTTGAAATAGACAGGATATGACTTTGACACATACAGCAGGCCGCGATAAGCGGATATCCTGCTCTCCATGTTAAGCGACTGCCGCCATAGAAAATCGTATTTCCGCTCGTCCCAGTCAAGGTATTGATAATGCGAGTTGACAGTTTTTTCCAGCGCGGGAATGTCAACATTGGCGCTTTTGATTAAATGGCTAAAGCCTATATTGCGGAATAAATCTTTTTGCAGATTTCGAATAATCTGAAGTTTCTCATATTCGGATAAAACAGCTCCGCCATAACTCAGCATGTTAAGATCCAGCTCGTGGGAATACAGCTCCTGCACCTTGACGATGCTGTCAATGTTATTTTCCAGAACGGATATGTAGTGCTCCATTTTGGAAGTGACCGCAAACAAAAATTCATTGTTCAGGCGTTTGCGCGTCGTGTAATTCTGATAGACGGAAAAACCGTACAGCAGAATGATGCCGAATAACAAAATCAGAAGAAATTTTATAGATATGGAAATCTTTTTTATATTCATAGTAGTCTTCATTTTGGCGCTGCAATCTGGCGCTGCCACCTTGCGTTGCCGTTTGGCGCTGCAACCGAGCATAGCACAGCGCGGCGCCATAGCGAAACAGCGACTTCTTCTCATTTGCCGCAAAAATTACGAAAAGCGGGGCGGTGGGAGGGCGCAAAAATTCAGCTTGCGCTATCGTAAGTTTTGCCGCGTTCTACGACGGCGGCTTCATGGGCGGCGAAGTGTCGGCATACAGGCGGCTGGGACGATGACGATAAGGCTATACATGGAGAAAGAAACGGCTGGCGACAAGACAGTGACGGTTGGCGGGGCTGTGAAAAGCAAAGGCGCGGGGCAATGCTGTAATGCCATGCCCCGCGCCTTGTTTTGATTATGTTTTAATGGGCGGCCCGCCTGGCACAGCGCCCTGTTGCCGCCCTGCCGCGCCCAACATATGCGCGGGCGGCCTGCCTGCCCGCCTGGCGCTTCGCCTGCCCTGCTTGCGGCGGGCTTTGCGCGGCATGGGGGCGTCGCGGGCTATCGCGCCTGCGACAGGAGCGAAAAGAGGGCGCCGCCGGCGAACAGCGCCGCGCCCATCGCTATGTTCAGCTTCCTGTACA
>JAISFK010000456.1 GCA_031263625.1 Clostridiales bacterium | reverse complement strand
TCGCCCGCCCGCCGCGCCTGCTTTAGGCGATTTGGCACAGCGAGAAGTCGTCAAACTGGAACCAGTCCGGGTTGCAGGTGTCCGTCTGAATCCCATATTCAACCGAGCCGCTCTCCGGCACCGTGAACGTGAGCTCGACCAGAATCCAGTCGTTGCCGCTCGTCCCCACTTCATATGCCGTCGTCTCGCCGCCCGCCGTGGCGAATAATTGCAGATATGCGCCGGCCACGCTTATGTTGCCCCTGTTGTAGACGCTCAGCACGTATGTGCCGGCGGCGAGCGTCCGCGTCTGGCTGGCGGATTTCACGGCCCTGTCCGACGTGCTGTTGTTCCAGAACTTGAGCGCGCCGGGCGACGTGCGGTACTCGGACGAGCTGGTCGCCCTGCTCAGGCCAGAGCCCGTGAGCGTCCAGCCGGTCGTGTTGGTGGAGAAGCTGGGGTTGTCCGTGATCAGGTTGGCGCCCTTGACCGTCACCGTCGCCTTGGCGCGCAGGCCTGTGCCCTCCACCGAGCCGTATATCTCGAACACGCCCGGAACGCTGAACGGGCCGTAGCTGTCCCACGCCACCGGCGCCTCGTCCGCGCCGCGGATGCTGTCGTTGTAGCGCACCGTGACCGTTTCCGCCAGCGTCAGCGCGTCGTTCTGGTTGATGGAGTAGTACAGCGGGTCGATGCTCTTCACGGCGAGCTCCGCCGCCGGCGCGACGGGCGCGAAGCCTGCCGCGTCCCAAAGGAACGCCTTGTAGGAAAAGCTGGCGTCGTAGCCGTCGATCCGCACCGACGCGCGCGCGACCTCGTCCGCGCCCATGCTCAAAAGGCTCTGGCTCAGCCCGGCCAGCGCGCCCGACGCGTCATACGACGCGAGCAGCGCCACGGCGCCGCGCGGGCTGTCCGTCAGGTTGCGCGCCGTGTAGTCTGCGACGACGGCGCCGCCGTTCTTCGATATATCCAGCAGCCCGGCAAACGGGGCGCCGGCGTCCGCGCCGTATTCGGGCTGCGCGGGATCGGGCTGGATCAGCCTGAACGACAGGTCGTCTATGAACAGGTAGTTGTCCGCGCCGGCATTGGGCGAGTTGGCGTAAAAGCCTATCGTCGCCTTGCCGTTCGTGACATGGATGTCGGATATTGTTATCTCCGTGTACGGGTAGCGGCCGTCCGTGCGGTTGTCCAGGTTGTTCTGGTATGTGGCGGCCGTGCGCGGCGCACTGGCCAGCAGGTCCACCGTGAGCGTGTCGCCGCCGTAATTCTCCACATAGGCGTACAGCTCGGAATGTTGCGCGGCCTCGCTGTCCGGCCCGCGCTTCACCCAGCCCCTGAACTCGTAGAGGCCGTCCGGCAGGCCGGCCACCGTCTGATACAGCGACGCCGAGTGCGCGGCGCCCGACAGCCGCATGTACGCGAAGCGGTCGTCCAGGGAGCCGTGCGTGACGTTGTGCGCCGCAGTCGCCGCGGCCGCCCTTGTGGCGCTCTGGGCCGCGCTGTTGCTCGTAACGGGCAGCTCGCTCCACCTGGACACGAGATCCCCGGCGCTGTCCGCAAAGCCCGGGTTCGCGAGCAGGTTCGCGCCAACGGATGCGGAGCGCTCCGCCGCCGCCGCGCCATAGACCTCAAATGACGCGACGCCGTCCGCGCTCTCGCTTGCCAGGCGCACATAGCGCGTGTCGGGCATGGACACGCCCACGGCGTCATTCGATACGACGCCGTTCCACGCGCCCGACGCCTGCGCCGCCGAGTAATATTTGCGCCACGTTTCCCCGTCCGGCGAGCCCAGCAGCGTGTACGTGTGCGCGGCGTTGCCGCTCCACGCGACGCGCGCGCCGAACACGTCGTAGTTGGCGCCGAGATCGACTGTCAGGCTGCCGCCCGCTTCAGCGCCTGCTTCAGCGCTCGCCCCGCCGCCTGCTTCGTCGCCCTCTTCGTCGCCAGTTTCGCCGCCTGTTTCATTGCCTGCTCCAGCTCCGGCGACGGGCGCCCAATATGTCGTGTCGTCGCCGTCGTTGGCGTAGACCGGATGGCGCCCCGCCGCGCTGCCGCCGTCAGGCGCGGATATGGCCTTGCCGAACGCGAGGTCGGATGCGGGCACGCCCCAGACGCTCAGGCGGCTGAAGGACATGGGCTGCTCGCCGGGCCCGCTCGTGATGCGCACGAAGCGCACTCCCGCCAGCGCGGGCGCGAACTCGTCCGACGAAGCGACCGTCGCCGGATCCGTGTTCCGCGTCTTTGTCAGCACGGTTTCCCACGTCTTGCCGTCCTTCGACACGTCGAATTTATAGGCGTGCGCGGCCGACTCCTTCCAGGCTATCGTGATGCTCGATACGTTGTAGTAGCCCTGCATGTCAACGTGCCACGAATGGCCGCCGCCCGCGTCGGGCGCCGTGTAGTACCTGGCCGGGTCGCCGTCGTTGCCGTAGCTCGCCTCGCTGCCGGCCGCCAGGCCGGACGCGTATGACGGCTTGCTCTCAGCCGCGTCGCTCGGCACGGCGTTGGAAGAAGCCTCGCCGTAAACGTGCGCCTCATTAATCGAAAACGGTTGCGCGGACGCTTCCGTAAATAGCAGCCTTATGTAGCGGGCCGATTTCAGGTTGCTCGCGAAGACAAATTCCGTCTCCGGCTCCGCAATCTCGTTGCCCGTCATGTCCACGAGCGGCAGCCAGTTCTGGCCGTTTGTGGAATACTGCGCCCAGTAGCGGTATGCAGAGGGCTCGCTCCCGTTTTCGCTCCCGTTCCCGCCCCAGAGGACGCTGATCCTCTGTATGTCGTACCTGGCCCTCAAATCCACCTGCCAATACTGGCCTGCGGCGCCGTCGGAAGCGGTCCATGCCGTCTCGTCGTCGCCGTCGTTCGCCAGCGCAGCCGTCCCGCTGCTGGCCGAGGCCAGCCCCTTTGCCGCGAGGCAGCTGTCCGCGTCAGGGTCTGCGGGCCCGCCGCCGTCGCCCAGCTGCAGCCCGGCGGGCGCCACTGTGGCAAGCGTCAGCGTGTTCGAGGAAAGGCCGCTGGCCGTGGCCGTCACGGAAATCGTGTCGTCGGGCGTGTGGCCCGCCGCCACCCAGACCGCGACCCTGCCGGCCCTCGGCGTGATAGTCGCCGTCTTCGCCATGGGAGCGTTGGAGGACTCGCCGCCGAGCAGCCAGGCGTCGCCCTCGACGCGCACCGTGACCGGCGTCGCGTTAG
Source organism: Clostridiales bacterium (assembly GCA_031263625.1). Taxonomy (GTDB): domain Bacteria; phylum Bacillota; class Clostridia; order WRLR01; family WRLR01; genus JAISFK01. Next base: position 11,460 of record JAISFK010000456.1, on the reverse strand, counting down.
CCGTCGGCGCGTCGAAGCTGATGGAGCTTGCGACCGTGCCGGAATTTGAGATGAGGTTGCCCTCGCTGTCCGTGATGTCGATGTACACGAGGCGCTTGTCGCCGCCGTCGGCCACGAGCGGCCGCGCCCTGCCGGCAGAGGCCGTCCCGTCGGAGTTCCAGTCGGACTGCCATGTCAGCCGGATTTGGGATGCCGCCAGCGCCCTGGGATCCGCGACGGAGTGGCGCGCGATCTCGGCGCCCTGGCTGTCATAGCCGATGGCCGTGATGGCCGCGTAGTCGTGGCTGATGCCCGTGAACGTCCACGGCCTGTGCGCCGTCGCCTTGTAGTTCGTCGTCTGCGCGTAGGACGTGCCGTTCCGTTCGGCGCTCTTCTGCGCGTCGGCCGCCGTTTTGGCCCCGCCGATCTCCACCAGCAGGCCGTCGCCCGCGTCGCCGAACAGCTTCACGCTGTCGCAGTTTGTGTATACGGGCACGTCGTTCTTCGCCGCCGACGTCTCGTCGAACCAGCGCGTCGCGATATAGACCATCGGCCCCGTGTGCACGCCGTCGATGCCCGTCAGCGAAAGGGACGGGTCCCGCTGGCTCTGCGCGTAGTAATAGGCGTACTTGGGTATGCGGAACATATCGACTATGCCGCTGGGCGTCGGCCTGCCGCTTGTCCTGCTGCCGTCGCCGGTCGAGGCGTTCGCCGGGTCGCCCTCGCCAAAGCCGGTGTAGTCCTGCCACACCCAGTAGAAGCCCATGTTCAGCATGCTGGCCTGGCTCCTGTCCAGCGCCGTCTGGAAATTCGCGACGGACTGGCGCAGGTACGCCTCGCTGGAATTCCAGCGCAGGTGGCGCGACGAGGACGCGTAGCCGCCGTACTCCCAGTCGCCGTACTCGTAGAACAGGTTCGGCTTGCCGCTGGCGAAGCCGCCGTTCTTGGAGTGGCTGTAGTCCACGTCGTATGCCGTCTGCTCGCCCGTCGTCAGCAGCTGCTTCGTCGGGAACTCAAGCTTCGCGTTCGCCACTATAGTGGACGCGATGCTCGAATTGTTGGCTTCGTTGATGGCCAGCTCCCACAGCGCGATGGACGGGTGGTTGCGGTCGCGGCGCATCATGTCCTTTGCCTCCGCGTATGCGAAGTTCTGCCGGGCCGACGTGCTGGCCGCCGTCTGCCAGCCCGTGATCGGCTCCTGCACCATGACGCCGTACTCGTCGCAGGCGTCCAGGAACGCCGTCTGGTAGGGGTAGTGGGCCAGGCGTATGATGTCGAAGCCCGCGTCCTTGATCATGCGGACTTCCTCCCTGGCCGCGTCCTCCGGCACGGCAAATCCCACCATGCCAATCTCCTGGTGCGTGTTCGTGCCAAGCCCGGTCCAGAGCTCGCCGTTTATGGCGATCGTGCCTTTCGTGCCGGACGTCTCGCTCCCCGTGCCGTTTCCGAGCGCAATCTTGCGGAAGCCCGTCTTCGTCGTGTAGCTGTCCGTCACGAGGCCGTCCGCGTACACCGTCGTCTCAAGCGTGTAGCGGAACGGGCTGTTGGGATGCCACAGTTTCGCGCCGGAGACGCTGCCGGTCATGGCCAGCTGCAGATCGGCTCCCGCCGCGAGCGTCGCGGGGGCGCTGCTCGTTTCGCTCCAAACCAGCCCGCCGTCCGGGTCGAACAGCTCGTTTTTCACGGCCGCCTGCACGCTCGCCGTGCCGTCGTTCTTGACGTGCGCGCCTATCCAGAAGCTCACGTCGCCCGTGAAAACGCCGCCGATCTTCTGTATGTTCGTTATGCCCATGTCCGCGCCGGCCGACGCGTAGCTTGTGGCCGTGTCGGAGTGGATGAACACGCCGCCGCTCGCCGGCGCGTTCGTGTTGGCGGACGCCGACGCGCCTGACAGGCTATGGTTTAGGGGATCCGTGATATGCACGGGCTCCGTCACCTGCAGCTTCACGCTCCTGTACAGGCCGCCGTGGTAGCGGAAATCCACGTTCGCCTGTCCGGGGTTCCAGTTCCCGCTGTAGGTCGTGTCGATGTTCACGGCGAGCAGGTCTTCCGTCGCGCCGTCCGTATGCACGTAGTCCGTGATGTCATACGTGAAGCCCATGAAGCCGCCCTCGTGCGTGGCTATGAGCGCTCCGTTCACATAGACGAGCGCTTTTTGCATGGCCGCGCCGAAATTCACGAATATCCGCTTGCCGGACAGCTCCTCCGGCAGCGTGAAAGCCTTCCTGTACCACGCCTGCCCGATATAGGCGTCGTTGGCGTTGTACATGACGTAGTCGGTGCTGTGCGGCAGGGACACCTGCGTCCACGAGCTGTCGTCCAGCGTCGCGGACGCGCCGTCCGCGTTGCTGCCCCTGCTGTATTTCCAGCCCGCGTTGAAATTCACTTCCTGCCGGGCGGGCAGATCCTCGCCGGCCGGGGCGCCGCCCGCCGCAAATGCGACTGCGGGCGAGCCCGGCGCCGCCGCCGGCAGCGCTCCCAGCGCGCCGCCAAAAGCCAGAAGCGACGCCACGAATATAGCTGTCAATTTTTTCGCCCTCGTTTTTGCCCTCGTTTTTGCCATAGTCTTTGCCATAATATAGCCTCCTCATAGTCTTATCATAGTTGCCTGGACGATTGCTGTTGCCGCCGATCAATGCCCGTGCGGAAAACTATAGTTTTCTGCGCGTCTGCAAATCAGCGGCATGTCTGTGCGTTTCCGCCTCAAACAAAGCGGAAACGACACTGGGTATGGATGTTATCGCCTGAAAATCAATGCGAAAAAATTAGCGCAGAAACTATACTTCTGCACTGCGAAGCTCTACGGTTCGCGCCAAATTTACAGCGCGATCCGCGCCGGCCCGCAGCGCGGCCTGCACCTCAGAAGTAAGCAAAAAATGAACGATATTGAACAGTAACGCTACGCACGATTTTAGCATAAAATGCCGCCAAATGCAAATTATTTGATCGGCGCCGATCGGCGCCTGGCTAATCTTTCAGCGCGCCGATGGGTATGATTTTTACGCCGTCTTTTCTTGTGTACGCCATTTCGCCGCCAGTGATCACGATTAGAAGATCCGGCTCGCGAAGCCGCGCCCTTTTTTCCTCGTTTGCTTTCCTAATCAGCTTTTTGAGCTCAAGCAGGCGACCGGCGCCTTCTTCAATTTCCCGGCTGCCGAGCTTGAACTCAATGAGCGCGTACCGGCCGTCGGCAAGATGCAATACGCAGTCCGCTTCAAGCCCGTATCGGTCGCGGTAATAGGACGCAAAGCCTCCCATGGCAGAGGAATATGCCTTTAGGTCGCGAAAGCAAAGGCATTCAAATATAAAGCCGAACGTGTTCAGATCCTGCAGCAGCGCTTCGGGCGACAGCGCGAAAGAAGCTACAGCGATGGACGGATCTGTAAATTCCCTCTTCTTGCCGGAGCGAATGGTCGTCGCCGAGCGAATCGACGGGCGCCAGGCAGGCACATCTTCAATTACGTAGAGCCTTTCCAGCGCGTTGAGGTAGGAGAGCAGCGTTGGCTCTGAAATGTCCATATAGTTTGACGAAACATCGTCGAGCACCGTCCTGTTTGTGGCAAGCGTCGATATATTCCGCGCGTATGACTGGAGCACTGCCTTCACGCGCTCCGGGCTTCGCTTCACCCCATCGACAGTGGACGCGTCGCTGTCGCAAATATTGGCAATATAGTTCTGGGCTTCAAAAAGCATCGCCTTCTCGGTCTTTTTGCCCAGGCTGGAGGGCCATCCGCCGCGACAGGCCGCAAACACAAGATTTTCAATGGACAGCTCGGAGGCAATGCCGTCAATGTCAAGCTCTGGGTCCTGAAACAGCGCGCTCAGGGCGATCTTTCCATTTGACTCCATGGATTCGTATAGGCTCATCGGATACATGACCATGCGGGAAATCCGCCCGGTGCCGGAGTGCATGATCGCCGATTCGTCAACGGTCGTCGAGCCGGTCAGAATAAACAGCCCGTCTTCGCCGCGCTCGTCAACGGCGCTGCGGACAGCGTCCCAAAGAACGGGAGCCATCTGCCACTCGTCTATGAGCCGCGGATTCTCCCCAAGCAGCAGGAGGGACGGCTTTACCTCGGCGGTGGCCAGGTAGCCTTTTGTTCTGTCAGGATCTTGCAGTTTCAGAACGCTTCTGGCCTGCTGCTCGGCCGTAGTCGTTTTCCCGCACCATTTTGGACCCGCAATCAGCACCGCCCCGACGGCGTTCAGGCGATCTTCCAGTATCTTGTCCACTATTCGCGGCAAATAGCCATGTTTCATCGCAAGCCCTCCATGAGATACTGTGTGATACTGAGCGACGGCATGCCCAGGCAATCCAGGCAATCCAGGCAATCCAGGCAATCTAGGCAATCCAAGTATACCCAAAGCCGGGCGGGCCGTCAATGCCAATTTAAGTGTTTTGAGGCATTTTGGTTTATAATATTGAGCTAATATTGAGCATAATATTGGGCTGACAGCGTTGCGCATATTCAGCCAACGCTGTCAGCCCTGCCGGAGCGAGCGCATCTACGATGCAAGCCGGCTGGCTTGCCACTCTGCTTTATCCTAATCCGCCCCGCGCAATCAATCTGCCTTATCCGATCTTTGAAAGCTCAAAATCATCGACATGTAGCCAGGTCCCGTTGTTCAGGCTGCATATGGCGCCTACGGAAATATTCCCGGCAGTATCGACGCTAAATGTGTATGTCGGGTTCAGCCAGTCGCTGACGCCGCCATATTCCGCTATCGGGTCTGACTGCCCTGTCGGCGCCGTAGTGCCGGTGGAGTGATAAAGCCTTATGTCGCCCGTGCTGCCGGGAATAATCAAGCCTTGCGTGTAACAGCTCAGCGCATATTTGCCCGGCTGGAGGCTGAGCGTCTGGTAAAGGGCGACAGGCGTTCCCGCAGCGGCGCCGGACAGATAATATCCGGCGGAGTAATGCGCGCCGGAGCCGGCCGCGTGCTGATTCTTCGCGCCCGCATCCCTGCTGAACCTGTTGCTTGCGGATGAGCTGCGCACCCAGTCGGCTGGCGCGCCGTTTGACGCGCTCCACGCATCAAGCGAAGGGTTTGAAAGCAGGTTGGGCCCTTTTACCGTCACATAGGCGACGGCAGGCACATCCGTTCCTTCAACCGTGCCCGTTATCGCGTATTCCCCGATTTTGCTGAACGGCCCGGCGTCGCCGTCCCATGCCACGGGCAGTGACCAAAGTCCGTTCGGCGAGTCATTGTAGCGAACAGCCACCGTTTCCGGAAGGGTATATCCGTCGGTTGCCAGCGGGAACGCCATGATTGGCTCAACGCTTTTGACGGACAGCGTCTCCTTGCCCATGACGGGGATATAGGTGAGCGCATCCCACAGATAGGCCGCATAGGAATAATTCTCGCTGTAGCCGGATATCGCCAGGCGCCCTGACGCCAGCCTGCCGTCCGCAAAGCTCAAAACATCGCTGTTCATATGGACGAGGGTGCCATTGGCATTGTACGCGGCGATAATCGCCAACAGCGAGCCGGAAGCGCCATTTGCCGCCACGCGGAAATCAGCGACGACGTCGCCGCCGCTCCTGCCGATGTCTATATATCCGTTGAAATCATCATCTCCCGACGGATACTCTGGATCTGCCAGAATCAGTTTCAGCGACAAATCGTCAATAAACGCGTAATTCGGGCTGGCTGAGGCGTTATTCGGCGAGTTGGCAAAGAAGCCGATTGTAATCTGCCCGTTTGTCACGTGGATATCGCCGATGGCGACTTCCGTGTAAGGGTACTGGCCGGGCGCTGTGTTTCCGGTATTTTGCGCGTAAGTCGCCGCTGTGCGCGGCACGGTTTCGAGCAGGTTGTTCACTATCGTTTCGCCGCCGTAATTCTCGGCGTAGGCGTACAATTCGGCCTGCTCTGCGCCCGCGTCGGGATTGCCCCGCTTAACCCAGCCCCGAAATTCATATATCCCGTTCGGTATGCCGGTTACGGTCTGATAAATGGAGGCCGAGTACGGCGACGCGGAGTAAAGGTATGCGTACCTGTCGCCCGTCCCGTGGGTGACGTTGTATTCCGGGAGGGCGCCGCTTCCGCTTGTCGTTGACTGGGCCGCGCTCGCGTCGGTGGCCTGGAGCTTTGGCCAGCTCATTATGTCCAGGCCGGCATTGTCCTCAAAACTGCGGTTCTTTAGCAGGTTCGCCCCTGGCGCGGCGGCAGCCGTCTCGGCCGGCGGCGAGCCGAAAACCTCAAACGAGGCCAGCCCGGAGCCGGTTTTGTCCACCAGGCGGACATAACGCGCTTTCGCAATATGCGCGCTGAAAATATCAGACTCGCCGGACGTCGCGCCGTCGAAGTATTTCTGCCATGACAGGCCGTCGCCGGAAGCGAGCAGCGAATATTCATGCGCCCCGCTGTCCGGCCAGACAAGGCTGACCCCATGGATATCGCAGACCGAGCCAATGTCCACTTGTATGTACCTTCCGGGCGCGTCTGGCACCCACGCTGTGTCCGCGTCGCGATCGACAGCGTATAGCGGCTGGTGTGCCGCGTCCGTGACCGCGTCGGATTCAACGGGCTTCGCAAGGGCGAGGTCATTCGCGTCATTGCCGAAAACAGACAGCTGCGTGAACGACATGGGAATGGCGTCGGCAACGCTTGTTATGCGTATGAATCGCACCCCTGCCAGCGGAGGCGAGAAGCTGTCCGTCGAGTATTCCACTGGCGCGTCCGCATTTCTGTTCCTGTACAGTATCGTTTGCCATGTCAAGCCGTCTTTGGACGCTTCAAGCTTGTACTTGTGCGCTGCCGTCTCGAACCACATTATATTGATGCCCGTCACGTCAAAGAAGCCCTGCATGTCCACCCACCACTTATTGCCGGCCCCGCTGTCCCTCATCGTGGCGAAACTGGTCGGAACGCCGTCATTGCCCCATGCAGCGACGCTGCCTTCCGCCAGGTCGCCGGAATATGCGGGCTTGCCGTCGGCACGGTCTTTTTCAGCGATTTCGGAGGATGCGGCGCCTTCAACGTGGATTTCAGCTATCGCGAACGAGTCGGCGGAATCTTCCGCAAGCAGCACTTTGACGAACTGCGCGGATTTCAGCTTGCCCGCAAACTCTATTGCGGTTTCAAGCTCCGGCGCGGCGGAGGCCGTCTTGTCGGAGAGCGGGAGCCAGATTTGACCGTCGGCGGAGTATTGAATCCAGTATTTGTAGGCGGACTCCGCGCCCCAAAGGATGCTGATCTTTGAAATATCGTATTTTGCCTGAAGGTTGGCCTGCCAGTATTCGCCCGCGTTGCCGCTGCCGGCCGCCCAGACCGTCTCGTCGTCGCCGTCGTTGGCCAGGGCTGCGGCCCCGCTGCTTGCCGAGGCAGGCTTTTTGTATGCCAGGCATGTGTCGTCAGAGGGTCCGACTGGCGGCTCGACGACCTGGCCGTCCAGGAAGCCGACCGGTGCCACAGTGTCGATGCTGGCGGAACCCGGTTCAAGCTCGGCGGCTGTCGCGGTCACGGTGATCGTGTCGTCCGGGGTGGTGCCGGCGACCACCCAAACGGCGACCTGGCCGCCCCTGGGCGTGATCGTCGCCGATTTTGCGCCGGCCGCGTTGGCCGTCTCGCCGCCGAGAATCCATGCGTCGCCGGATGTTACCGTCACCGTGACGGGGTGGGCGTTGTCGGTGGGGGCGCCAAAGCTGAGCGCGGTGGGCGCCGTGCCGGAGTTTGCGATAACGTTGCCCTCGGCGTCCTCAATGTCGATGTAGAGCAGGCGCTTGTCGCCGCCGTTGGCTATAAGCGGCGCTTCCCTTGACTCCGCGGTTGCCATTCCGTCGGAATTCCAGTCCGCCCACCATGTCAAATCGACCTTGGATGGCGTGAGCGTTCTCGGATCCTTGACGACGTATTCCGAGATCTTTTGGCCGCCAGAACTGTAGCCCTCGGCTTTGATCGCCGTGTACGCGTGGTTCACGCCGCTGAACGTCCAGGGCTTGTAATCCGTGTTTTTCCAAGGCGTCTGAGAAAAATTGCCCGTGACATTTGCCGGATCATAACCCCGCCCGTAGTATATCTCCGGGATTTTGAGGGCGTCCGGGGCGGTCTTGTCCGCGCCTATCTGCTCGTATGTCCGGCCGCCGTCGAGGCTGCCGAACAGCCTGATCGAATCGGCGTTCCCATAGACCATCACGTCGGTGGCCGCCAGGGTTTCCGAATCGTCAAACCAGCGGTTGGCTATGTAGATCATCGGGCCGGAGCGTATGCCTTCGGGGCCGCCGTATGTCCAGCTGGGGCTCCTCTGGGCCTGAGCGTAGTAGTACGCATATTTTGGCACCCTGAAGAAGTCCACGATGCCGCAGGGCGTGGGCCGCCCCGCCACGGCGCTGCCGGTGTTCGGCGTATCCGGATTGCCCTCGCCAAATCCCGTGTAGTCCTGCCACACCCAGTAATAGCCGAAATTGACCGTGCTGCCCTGGCTTCTGTCCAAGGCCGTCTGGTAGTTGGCGAGGGCCTGCCGGACAGGCGCTTCGGTTGCTCTCCAGCGCGGCTGCCTGGTTGACGAGGCGTACTGGCCGCCGTCCCAGTCACCGAACTCGTTGTAAATATTGGGGGCGTTGTTTTTGAATGCGCCCTGACCGGAGTTTGTCGAATGGACGGCCATTATGTCGTAATAGCTTGTTGTCGTCCCGCCCTGCGTCCACATGTTTTTCGTCGGGATTTCCAGTTTGGCGTTCGCTGTTATCGTCGGTGCGATATTTGTGTTGGAGCCGCCCTCGTTGGCGGCGAACTCCCAGACGACGACGCTGGGGCTGTTGCGGTCGCGCCGCATCATGTCCTGGGCTTCCCGGTAAGCGCTCTGTTGCCTCCCGGCGTTACTGGCGCCGCCGTTCTGCCAGCCGGTGATCGGTTGCTGCACCATCACGCCGTATTCGTCGCAAGCCTCGATAAACGCCCGCTGATACGGATAGTGGGCCAGTCTGACGATATCGTAGCCGGCGTCCTTTATCATGCGGACTTCGTCCCTGGCGGCCGCTTCGGGCACGGCAAACCCGACCATGCCGATCTCCTGGTGCGTGTTCGTGCCAAGCCCTACCCATGCCTCGCCGTTGATCAAAACCTGGCCTTTTGTGCCGGATGTCGCGCTGCCGGAAGCGTTCGTGAACACAATGCGCTTGAAGCCCGTCCGCGTCGCCAGCTCGTCAACGAGCTCGCCGCTGGCATAGACGCGCGTTACGAGCGTGTACAGATGCGGGAAGTTCGGATGCCACAGTTTGGCCCCGGCAATGCTGCCCGTGTCCGCAATCTGAACGCTGTCGCCAAGGCTGGCCGCGGGCGGTATGCTGACCGGGTTCGTGGTTTGGCGCCAGACGCTCGCGCCACTTGGATCGAACAGCTCGTTCGTGACGGTCGCGGAAACGGCCGCCTCTGTTTCGTTCTTGACGTCCGCGCCAATCCAGAATGTCACGTCGCCCGTGAAACCTGTCGAGCTGTTGCCCTGGATGTTGGTTATGCCGCAGTCCGCGCTGGCGTCGGCGTAGACCGTGGCGGTGTCGGAATGGATGAACACGCCGCCGCTCGCCGGCTTGATGACCTGCTCGGTTGGGCTGGCCGGTTTGAGCAGTGGGTCGGTCAAGTGGACTTTCTCGTTCACGACAAGCTTCACGCTTCTGTAGAGGCCGCCGTGATAGCGAAAATCGATAGCCGCCGCGCCGGGCAGCCAGTTCGTGTTGGCGCGGGTGTCGAGCTTGACCGCTATGACGTTCTGCCCGCCGGCATCGAGGCTGTCCGTTATGTCGTATGTGAATCCCATGAACCCGCTCTGGTGCTCGCCGACCTGAGTTCCGTTCACATAGACCGTGGCCAGCTGCATGGCCGCGCCGAAGTTTATGAAGATCTGCTTGTCTGCCAGATTCTCCGGCAGGACGAAGGCTTTTCTGTACCAGCATATGCCGAGGTACGCCTCTATGCTGTCGTACATGACATAGTCCGTGCTGTGCGGCAAAGAGACGCTTTCCCATGCCGCGTCGCCAAAGTCTGGCTGCTCCGCGCCTGCGGCGTCGCCCCGGTTGTATTTCCAGCCCCCGTCAAAATCGACCTCCTGGCGAACGGCCGTGTCCGCAAGGCCGGGATCTTCCGCGTTTCTGAAAAGCGTCGTCATGTTGTTGTCTCCATCGAACGAGAAGGCAAAGCTCGCGCTGTCCGCTATGGCGACGGCCACCTCTCCAGCCGTCACGCGGCTCACCGCGAGCGTCCAGGCCATGTTGTCGCTCGACGCCGCCAGCCCGATCTTGGAAGCGTTGGCGGGGGTCAGCGTGATCGCGCCAATCGTCAGCCCCGTGACCGGCTTGTCGAAAGCCAGCGTGATCGCGGTAGTCGTCGCCTGGGCGTCGCCGTTCGCGGCCGCGCTGTACTTGACTGCCTCGGCGGGCTTGACGAAAAGCGTTGTTTTATTGCCATCGCCATCGTGCGAGAAAGTGAATCCGGCGATGTCCGCAACTGCGACGGCAACATCCCCGGCCGCGACATTGCTTATCCCCAGTGTCCACGCCTTGCCGTCGGGGGATGCCGACAAGCCCGCCTTAGCAGCCATGCTCGCGGGGCTGAGCGTGATGTCGTCAAGAGTCAGGCCGATCAGCGGCTTGTCGAACGATATCGCGATCTCGGTGGACGTGACTGCCGCGCTGCCGTTCGCCGCGACGCTGTAAGTCACGGGCTCGGCGTAAAGCGCGACGGCGTTGGCGCCCGCCGCGCTCGGCGAAAATTGGAAGCCTGCGGCCGATACGGAGACAGTCGCGTTGCCCGCCCTGACATTGCTTACGGGAAGCGTCCAGGTCATGCCGCCGTCCGTCGTCGCCGGGGTTCCCTTTGTTGCGGCGCCTGCAGGGTTCAGCGCGAAACTGTTCGCAGTCAAACCGGCCACTGGCACGTCGAAGCTGACGGTAATCGCGGTGGTCGCGGCTGCGGCGCTTCCGTCTGCGGACGCGCCGAATGTGACAGGCTCCCCGTCTGCAAGCTCAAGGAGCAGGATTGGCGTGGCGTAGCTGTTTGTGCACGAGCCGATTCGCCAGTTGTGGTTGAGGTTCGCCGACTTCGCGTCAATGCGCACCGCCGCGTTCTCGGAGCCTGCGGCAAGCGCCTTTATGTAGGCGGTGACGTCGTGGCTTGACGTGGAGCTTGCGCTGGGCATGGTGAACTGGGCAAACTGGGCCGCGTCATAGGCTGGCACTTCCGAGCTTCCCTCGTACTGCGAGCCGTTCGCGAACGCGCCGTATGTTGCCGCGTACAAATATGCCGTGCCGGAAGCGGTTCTTTGGTACGTATAGAGCTGCAACGTTGCGGAAATGACGCTGGCCGGGTCGAATCCGGCAGGCAGGGTGAAGCCTATGTAGGCGGCCGTCTCCCATGCGGTCCAGCCGTGGATGCGCAGGTCATAGGCGTCCGAACGCTCCTGGTAAGTCCATTGGGCCGTTTTGTCGGCGGCGATGCTTACGGTGTTCGCCTGCGGGCTCGCCGAAAATGCCGGAAGCGCCG
>JAISFK010000433.1 GCA_031263625.1 Clostridiales bacterium | reverse complement strand
CAGGCGCGGGGCCTGCGGCTGGCGCTATTTCACTGCTTGCACGGAGGCGATGAGGCCGGATGCGCGATCGCGCGCTAAAACCAAGGCTGTCCGTCATTGCGGACGCAATCGCGGAATACGGCCGCCAGGAAACTATATACGACATCGGCACAGACCATGCGTACATGGCAATCGGCATGCTGCAGCGGGAACTCTGCGACGCCGTGGTGGCGACCGACGCCCGGCGCGGCCCTCTCAAAAAGGCCGAGAGGAACGTCCTCGCCCGCGGCCTTGGCGGCCGGATTGCCCTCGGCTGCGGCGACGGCTTCGCGGGAATCCCGGACTACCGGCCGGGGCGCGTCGCCGTGCTGTCCGGCATGGGAGGCATCGCCATAGCCCAGATCATCCTGGACGGCGGCGACATGGCGAAATCCGCGTCTCTGCTGGCGCTGCAGCCGATGAACAACCATGCCCTGCTGCGCGAGCGCCTCAACGGCGGCGGCTACGTCATTTTGCGCGAAGTGCACGCTCTGGAGGATCGCCGGGCGTATGTCGCGATGCTCTGCAAATGGGCGGGCGCCCGCGAGCCATATACCCGGCTGGACTACCTGATTGGCAAGCGCGCCGGGGACAGGTTCGCGCCGGCATACGCCGCATACATAAAAAATGTCCGGGCGCGGCTCAAGGACAGGCTGGACGGCCTAATGGCGCCGGATTGCCAGGCCGGCGGCGCGGAGGCTGAAAGCGCGGAATCTCTGCTTCGCGAGCTGGACGGCGCGATAGCGGCCGCAGGCATAGATATAAACGCAGTATAAATGTAGTATAGATGCAGTATAAATGCAGTATAAATGCAGTATAGATGCAGATAGGGGGCAAAACCGCATGACAGCAAGCAGGGAGGACATAATCGCCTGCCTCAATGAAATGGCGCCTGAAAGCCTTGCGGAGCCATGGGACAACTCGGGCCTGAACATCGGGACGAAAAAAAAGGCCATATCGCGGCTGCTGATCTGCCTTGACGTGACAGAGAGCGCGGTGGACGACGCCTGCCGCTTCGGCGCGCAAATGATCGTGTCGCACCATCCCCTGATCTTCTCGCCCATCAAAAGGATAGACTGCGACAATGCCGCCTGCGCCCTGATATCGCGGCTGATAAAAAACGACATCAACGTATACTGCGCCCACACGAACGCCGACAGGACATACGGCGGGCTCAACGATCTGCTCGCGGGCATCGTCGGGATAACCACGGACGAGATGCGCGTGGGCGGCGCCAGCGCCACAGCCGCAGCAAGCGATGCGCCGGCCCGCCACCAGCACGGCGCCGCCGGCACCGCCGCAAGCGACGGGACTGCCGCAAGCGACACGGCCGCCCGTGGGCGCGACAGCGCCAAAGCCGCCGCAAGCAATGGGACTGCCGCAAGCAACGAAGCCGCAAGCGACGGAGCCGCATGGGAGCGCGCGGAACGCGGCGCCGGCGCGCAGGGCGACGCGGCCCCATACCCGGACGCCACGCCGGAATTTTTCCGCGTCGGCTCCCTGCCCCGCGCCTTTGGCGCGGACGAGCTGAGCGCCTACGTATGCGCGAGGCTCAAGCAGAGCGATCTGCAAGTGGCGGCCACGCCGCGCCCAGCAGGCGGCATAACCAGGATGGCCGTCATGTGCGGCAGCTTCGGCATAAGCGCGGGCGCGCTGAAAAGCGCCGGGGCGCAGGCCGTGCTGTGCGGCGAGATAAAGCACCATCAGGCGCTGGAGCTGAGCGCCGAGGGCATTTTCGCCATGTGCGCAGGGCACCACGGCACGGAGCGTTTTTTCACCCAGCTGGCCGGCAAGTGGATAAAGGACAAGTTCCCCGACATCGAAATTATGTGCTCGGGATTTGACAGCTTCCCGCTCAGGGCTTATCATAGAGTGTGCGATGAGTAGGACAGGCAGCCGCGTGCCTGAGCCGAAAGGCTGCGCACGAGGAAAGTCCGGGCTCCACACGGCAAAGGCGCCGGGTAATTCCCGGTGAAGGCGACTTCAAGGAAAGTGCAACAGAGATATACCGCCCCGGCGGCGCAGCTGCGCCGGGGTAAGGGTGGAAAAGCGAGGCAAGAGCTCACTGGCGGCCTGGCAACTGGCCGTTCCTGCAAACCCCGCCTGGAGCAACACCGCGGAGGGACGCTAAGGCTGCCCGCCTGTCCCGAGGAGGTGGCTAAAGCGGCGCGGAAACACGCCGCGTAGATAGATGGCTGCCAAATACAGAACCCGGCTTATAGTCCTGCTCATCGCACTTTATACTTTATACTATTCTGCATACTATTCCGCGTTGCCCGCCCGAAGATTTGGTCTGTCCTGCGCCTGCCAGTGCAGGTATTCCTCCAACGCTTCGCCAAACCATATCTTTCCTTGAATTTTACTGATGAGCGTTTCCAGCAATGGCCATGGAATGGATTGACAGGACGCCGCTGGCTTTGCCCCATGCGCCCGGCAACAAGGACGCGCTCGATGGCGGCGCTGAAGAACCGCAAAGCGGACGCCGCGAAGGCATGGATTCGCCTGCCCGCGAGCCTGTTCAGGAATTTGAGCAGACATCTTGAGCAGACATCGGGGCAAAAAATCGAATGGGAAAAAATGAAAAACCCGCAAGCCCTAGGGACTAGCGGGTCACGCGTTAAGCTGGTGGACGGATTTGAACCCCCGACCTACTGATTACAAATCAGTTGCTCTACCGGCTGAGCTACACCAGCATAGCCGAAGCTCCGCACCGTCAAACTGCGGCAACATGTTTAGGCAAAACGACCCGGAAGGGGCTCGAACCCTCGACCTCCAGCGTGACAGGCTGGCATTCTAACCAACTGAACTACCGG
>JAISFK010000421.1 GCA_031263625.1 Clostridiales bacterium | reverse complement strand
TACACCGTGTGCCCCAGCTTTTCCAGCTCGCGCTTCAAGAGCGCGACGGAGGTGGCCACGCCGTTTATCTCCGGGTAAAACGTATCGGTGAATATTCCTGCGACCATTTCGCCCTCCTTAGCGTTATTCTTTAACAATAACTATACTACAAATCGCTTCGCGGGACAATGAGAACTGGAGCCGGGGAATGGGGACCGAGGATGCGGCCTTTCTATCTTTCTTCCTTTGGCAACGCGCGCGCATGTTGGTAATTGCCGCGCCTGCGCCTAGTCGTCCCGCTTAACGTATGCGAGATTATAATAGAATGACGGATAAACAGGGCGCGTTCTTATCCAAAGAACGCGCCCGCAAAATGTGTTTTCTACAAGGAAACTGAGCGCCTGTTTTGGCCCTGCGTCTCCGCAACCCCGCCCTGCGCTTCCGCGACTCAACTTTTCGCTTCCGCGCTTAGGCTTGCCTCGCCGCAGTCTCGCCCTGCGCTTCCGCGCTTAGACTTGCGCCTCTGCGGCCTCGCCCCGCGCCTCCTCGACTTCCACGATATGGTAGGGCAACATGTGTTGCGGGTGCCACACGCCTGGGTACGGCATGCCGTCGCCGGACGGCGAAACCGCGTCGAAGTAAACCAGTAGATCCCATTCCGGCACGATGTAGCCGGCGGGGATCTCGCCGCGCCACGCGCCGCCCCGCAGTTCCATCGGCGCGCTGAGGAATTTGCCCTCCAGCTGGTTCGTATGGCGGTAGCGCATGGAAACGCAGCCCCTGAATGCCTCCTGCAATGGCACGAAAAGCGCAATCTTCAGCGGCTCGCCCGCCCTGCACGAGGCGGGCACGTCGTCTGTCCAGCACATTGGCCGCATGTCTGCCCCCGCCTCCGCTTCAAGGTAGCGGCAGCGCCCGGCCTGCGCCGCCGCCCCGCCGCTCTGCGCGGATTCCCCGTGCTCTGCCGCTACGCCGCCTTCCTGCCCGGCGCCGCCGCCGCCTTGCGCGGGCTCCGCACGCCCTGCCGCAGGCTCCGCATGCCCCGCCGCGCCCTCGCGGCCGAGCGCCATCTGCGACAGCCGCTCGACGTCCGCGTCCAGCTCCGCGTAAAAATCCTTCCAGTTGCCGTCCCGGCAGACGCTGTAGTCGCCCGAATAGAACGTCAGCCGGCTATGGTATTTCTGGCCCAGTTCCGCATAGCGCGCCCAATGTCCCCTTGCGAGCCGCATGGACGCGAGGCTTTCGCCGAGCCACTCCGCGTCGCCGGTTTCCTCGTGCAGGCACAGCGCGACGCTCGCGGCGATCTTGTGCCGGTGGTAGAGCGCGAGGCTGCTGAGCATCCGCAGATCCAGCGCGGCGCCGCGCGCCTCGCTGGAATCCGGCATGCCGGCCTCCTCGGCCATACCGAGATATTTTTCCGCGCCGCGCGATATGCCCGCCAGGGCGCCCGCGACTTGCCAAGGCGTGTAGCGCCCGTCCTCCGCTCCCGCGACATAATCCCTCGCGTACTCGCGGATCGGGTAGAACAGCCCCGCGTCGCCGGGCTCGGTGCTCTGGTAGGTGACGCCGGCGCGCCTGATGGCCGGGTTGCGGTTATTTTCGGCAAACAGCGCGCCGCCCGTGCTGAACTCCGCCCAGTAGCAGAGTTGCGGGTGCACTGGCATGTGGCTGCCAACGATGAGCGGGATCAGCCTGCTCGCCGCGGAGATCGCCGCCATCATCGGCTCCGACGCGGCGCCGAATTTCTGCCGCATCGGGCGCATCCAGGCCTCCTCGGCCTCGCCCAGGTCGTATCCGATGCGGCCGAACAGCCTGTCGCACAGCCAGTAGCGCGAATCCTCGCAGCCCTCCGGCTGGTACGCGGGGTCGTCGAATAGGTTCCAGCCCGCCACCATGCCATCCTGCGGGCCGCCTTTCAGCGACAGCAGGGGCATGATCTCGAAGCCGTCCGCGCGCCCGAGCCTCATGCTGGAGACGAAGCGGCGCACGTAGTCCGGGTCGCCCCATGTGAGGATGTCCGTCGAGCCGTCGTTCCACAGGCGGTAGAGAAACTTGTGCAGGCGCGGCTTTTTCAGCATGTCGGAGTAGCTGTAGCGCCGGCTGTGGTTCAGGTTGTCCAGCCGCAAAAGCTCCTCCGTGCGCATGCGCGTCAGGTGGTGGGGCAGCCCGGCCTGCTCGCACCAGTATTTCGTGGAAACCGTGAGGTCGATGCCCAGATCCTTCGCGTACCGGATCATGGGATCGGTCAGCCCTTTCGCCCGCATGTCGAGCTTCGTGCGCGCGCCGCGCCTGAGCGCCTCCGCGAGCCCGTCCAGCTGCCTGAACCAGTATTCCTCGGCGGTGATCTGCGTGCCGACCCCGGCTTCGTGGTTCACGCGCAACTGGATCGTGTCGATCTCCGGGCACTGCAGCGCGAGCTCCCTGATTCCGGCGGAGCAGTAGAGCATGAGGTCTTCTATGCCCTCGACCCTGGACTTCTGGGACGCGAGCCAGTTTGACTGCTGCCATGTCGCGAACGTGAAATCCATGCCGTATTCATGCGCGAGCCTGCCAAGCCGCCGCAGGGCCTCCCTGTACGCGCCCCGGTCGAAGCCGGGCTCGACGACGCGCGCGCCCGGATATTCCGGCACATCGACAAAATACGGGTACGGCGGCGAGAGATACGACGTGTCGAAGCCGACCAGCAGCACGATTCTGTTGTAGCGCGCGGCGAGCATTCTCTCAAGGTAGCCGCGCCAGTAGCTCTCGCTCATCCACCACGACTCGTCGCCAGTGTTCAGGACGATCCTGTCGATGCCGCGAACGCGGACGGTCGGCGACCGGGTTTCGCGCGCAAGCTCTCTGAGAGCCCGCTCGCCGCTCGCCTCGACGCGCTCCGCCATCTCCATGGCGGCGTAGGCGAGGCCCCGCTCGTCGCTGCCGGACAGGACGGCTGCGCCGCCCGCCCTGAACATTTGGACGCTCTCAGGCGCGGCCGCGATTTCCGGCGCGAGGTTGTACACGATGGGATCCGTGTTCGGCGCGAGGACTACTGTGTTGTCCGGGAACGCGCCCGTCCACGCGTTTTTTTTCTCATACTCGGCGCCCGCCTTTTCGAGCGCGGCGCAAAAGCGCTTCCCGGATATGCCGGAAGCCTCCCCGCTGCGAGTGCGGTCAATCAGGAGCCACTTTCCCATTTTTTCGTTCGTCCTTTCAATCAGAATCTATACTCGTGTTCGATTGGGAATTCCGACCGCAATTTGCGGTCGGACAGAGGAAACGAGTATTACTGACTCGCGTTTATGGTAAATTCAAATGCTCGTCAGTATATATGGCGCCGAGCGGGGCGGGCGCGGCGGCAGAGCGTCCGCCCGCCTGCCGCGCCGGTTGCCCCCGCCTGCCGCCCGCCGCTCGCCTATCGGGCCAGATAGCGGTCAAGCGCGCTCTGGTGGTACTCGACAAGCCGATCTGCGCCCATGCCCTTCATCGTGGCGATAAACGTGTCGTACTGGTCCATGCCTATCTGCCCCATGATCATCTTGTGCATCATCTCCCGCTTGTACGTATTGATGTCGTTCAGCAGCGACGTGACCTCCGAAACCTCATCCTCCTTGAACGACACGTTGGGGTAGCGGAGCGAGAAGTCCGTGCCGCTGTCCCAGATCTCGGCCGTATCGAACTGCTGCGGGAAGATCATCATGCGCTGCGTGTACAGGCGGGGATCGTAGCGGCGCGCGCTGTCCATGCCGCCTGGGCAGATCCGGCAGATCGCCTCGTCCATCGAAAGCCCGTCCGGGTTGCTTGTGGCGTATTCCGTCAGGCGCGGCAGGCCGTCCTCGCCGATTTCGGTCATTTCGGCGCCTTCCGGCCCCCAGTTGCCAAGATAGAAGCCCTCGTCGGAATACAGATAGTCAAACCATTTGACGCTCTCCTCCACATATTTGTTCTGCCTGCTGATCGTGGCGCCGCCCTGATTGATCGGAACCAGCCAGGCGTTGACGTTCGCCGGGACGCCGCCCTCGCTGGCGACGGGGAACCGCACGCCCTGAACGACGCCGTCCGGATCGGTGGTTTTGAAGATCGTCATGAGGGCGCTTGTCTTGGAGTTGCGCTCGAAGGCCGACCCCGCCACGCTGGTGCCCATCAGGTCGTCCACCATCTTTTGGTCGTTGGCCAAGTACTGCGGGTCTATCAGCCCCTCGGCGTACCACTCGCGCATCGTTTCAACGAATATTTTGAAGTCCGGCTCCAGCGGGGAGTATACGGCGTGGTCGCCCCATCGGAGAAAATCGCCGTCCAGCCGCCACGCGCTGGCAAACTTCACAATCTGCGTGTCCGAATTGTTGCCGCCCACTGGCGAGAACGGGATCTCGTCCGCGAGGCCGTTGCCGTTCGGGTCCTGCGTCTTGAACGCCGTCAGAACGGCATGCCAGTCGTCCATGGTTTCCGGCGGCTCGAGGCCCAGCTTTTCCAGCCAGTCGTAGCGCATGAAAAAGCCGGACTGGCTGATCTGCTCCATATCGACGTATATGATTGGGAAAATCACGATCTCGCCGTTGTCGGTCGAGGTGTCTACGCGGACGACGGGCCACTGCTCGTAGGTTTTCATGAGGTTGGGCGCCCATTGCTCGATCGGCTCGCGCAGATCGGTGGCGATGCCGTCCTTGAGCGCCTTGGTGTATCCGCCCGGATACCCGGTCCACCCCTGCCAGCACAGATCCGGCAGATCCCCGCTGGAGATGGCCAGGTTCAGCTGCTCGCTCTCGCTGCCCATCGCCGGATGTATGAACCGGATTTTTATGCCGGTGCGCTTTTCAAGCTCCTGGTAGTACAAAACTTCGCTGTAGTCCTTGCACGTTTTTGTAACTTTCGGGTTCAGCGGCATGAAGTATGTCAGCGTGATGTCCTCCGTCGTGATGGGGAGGGACGGGCCGCCCGCCTCTGAGGCGCCCTGCCCGCCTTCGGGAGCTCCGCCGCCGTCGGCGCCGGGCGCGGCCGCGGGCTCTGCGGACGTCGCCGTCGGTTCCGCGGACGTAGCCGCGGGTTCGGCAGATGCCGCCGCAGTCCCTGACGTGGCGGCGGGGGCGGTCGCGGCGGGCGCGGCGCAGCCGGACGCCAGCGCGACGGCCAGCAGGGCCGCCAGAAGCGCGGGCAAGAGCCTCCCTCGGCGCGCCCCCCTCCGGCAAAGCCCTGGGGTTCCATGGATCTTTTTCAGGATCATTTTCATTTTACGAGCCTCCTGTGCGATATTTTTATCCAGCCGCTCAATGCGGACAGATTTCAGCCAGCTGCGCGCCAGCGGCAGCGGCGAGGCGGGCCGCCGCCCTGCCCTGCCCATGCCCCGCGCGCCGCGCGCCACGCTCCGCGCCCTATGCTATATGCCCTGCGCGCCGCCCCGCGCCGAAACTGGGGGGCGCCGCGCGCCATGCCCCGCGCCGCGCCGGAACCAGGCGGCGCCGAGCCATGCCCCGCGCCGGCGCTTTTGCGGCCCAAGACGCCAAACCGCCGGGCCGCCTCACTGCTTGATGGCGCCCACGATGACGCCTTTGACGAAGAACTTTTGCAGGAACGGGTAGACGCACAGAATCGGAAGCGTCGCGACAATGACGGTCGCGTATTTCACCTGCTCCTTCAGCCCCGGCCTCACGCCGTCGTCGAGCATGTCGATCAGCATGTCGTCCGTCTGCGAGGCCAGGAGCACTTCCCGCAGGATCAGCTGCAGGGGATACAGCGCGCGGTCGCGCAGGTAGATCATGGCGTTGAACCAGCTGTTCCAGTGGCCGACGCCGTAGAAAAGGATCATCACGGAGACGACGGGCATGGACAGGGGGATGATTATCCGCGCCAGAATCGTCAGATCCCTCGCGCCGTCAAGCCGCGCGGACTCCTCCAGGCTTATGGGGATCGCCGCGAACGACGTGCGCATTATGACAAGGTTCCAGGCGCTCATCGCGGTCGGCAGGAGCAGCGCCAGGAACGAGTCGTAGATCCCCAGCCCCTGCACGAGGACGAAGCTTGGAATCAGCCCGCCGCTGAAAAACATCGTGAACGATATGAACAGCATGACGGCGTTGCGCAGCATGAAATGCGGCCGCGACAGGACATACGCGCCGATCGACGTCATCGCGACGTTGAGGGCCGTGCCCGCGAGGACCAGGAACACGGTGTTCGCGTAGCCGCGCAGGAGCATGGGATTCTGAAAAACCTGCCTGTACGCGTAAAACTGCACCCCCTTGGGCAGAATCATGATGCCCCTCGCCTGCATCAGCG
Organism: Clostridiales bacterium; assembly: GCA_031263625.1. Classification (GTDB taxonomy): domain Bacteria; phylum Bacillota; class Clostridia; order WRLR01; family WRLR01; genus JAISFK01. The sequence continues at coordinate 3,155 of JAISFK010000421.1, read as the reverse complement.
CGATGGGATCGCTGATGGACGAGTTGATGACGTAGACGAACGGAAAGAGCGTCACGGCCATCAGCAGGAAAAGGAAAGCCGCGTTCGCGGCGTCGAAAGCGATCTCCGCCGGGGTCATTTTGATTTTTCGCGCGCCGCCGCGCGCTTTAGCGGCGCTTTTGGCAACCTTGGCGGCGCCATTGGCGCCATTGCCCGCATTTTTGGCAGCACTCATGTCTTTCCTCCCGCAAAAGGCTTGTCCCGGAATCTTGGCCGCGCCCTTTCGCCCTCACCACAGGCTCGTCTCCGAGAAGCGCTTGGATATGCTGTTCGACGACGCCACCAGCGCGAAGTTGACTATGGAGTTCAGGAGGCCGACTGCGGCGCTGTAGCTGTAGTCCATTTCCAGCAGCCCCTTCCTGTACACGAACGTGGAGATCACGTCGGCGGTTTCGTAGGTGGCCGAATTGTACAGGAGCATGACCTTTTCCGCGCCGACGTTCATCATCTGGCCCATCCTCATAATGAGCATGATGATGATTGTGGGCAGTATGCTGGGGATTGTGATGTGGATCAGCTTCCTGAGCCTTCTCGCGCCGTCAATGCTCGCGGCCTCGTACAGCTCCTGGTCGATCGACGTGATCGCCGCGAGGTATATGATAGAGCCCCAGCCAATCTGCTGCCAGATGCCGGACGCCACGTAGATCGTCCTGAAATAGCGCGGGTCGAGCAGGTACGCGACGCCCTCCCTGCCGAAAGCCGCGTTCAGCAGATAGTTTATGAGCCCGTTGGCGTTGAGCATGTCCTTGAGCAGGCCGCATATCACGATGAGGGATATGAAATGCGGAATGTACGTTATGGTCTGGACCGCGCGCTTGTAGCCCCGCGAGCGGACCTCGTTTATGAGCAGCGCGAGAATGATGGGCGCGGGAAAGCCGTAGAGCAGATTGTAGACGTTGAGCAGCAGCGTGTTCCTGATCAGCCGCCAAAAATAGTAGCTGCCGAAATACGTCCGAAAATGCTTGAGGCCCGCCCACGGGCTGCCCCAGATGCCCTCGCCCGGCGAAAAGTCCTTGAACGCGATCTGCGCGCCATACATGGGCCAGTAGTGGAATACCAGATAGTACGCGACGACCGGGATGATCAGAAGGTAGAGCTGATAGTACGCCCTCATGTTTTTCCCGAGCCTGCCGAGATAGCCCGCGAGGGCGCCGCCTGGCGAGGGCGCGCCCCCGCCGATGCCGATGCCGCCCAAAGCCGCGCTCTTGGCCACCATGCTCTTAGCCATGCCGCCACCTCCATGCCATGTTGGGAACCGGCCGCCGCGCCCTATGCGCGCCGCGCCGCAAAATCCCATTTCACAGGGACGCCGTGCTTTTTGAGAAACGCGTCGTTGATTTCCATGCCCCAGCCCGGCCCCGCCGGACATTCCATGAACCCGCCTTTAACTTCGGGGAACCCGTCAAACAGATACGGCCACGCGGGATGCTGGCGCTTGTTGTCGTAGCACTCGATGATGAAGGCGTTCGGGCAGGCGGCGGCCGGCATGATCTGGAAGTGCGGCACATGGTGCGGCGCCATCAGTATGCCGTTCGCCTGGCAGGCCGCGGACACTTTCAGCAGCTCGGTCAGCCCGCCGTTTTTGGTCATGTCGAACTGCATGTACGCTATGCCGCCTTTTGAGATCAGGCTGCCGCAGTCGGACAGCGTGTAGTGGTTTTCGCCTGACGACAGCGGAACCGAGGTCTGCCGCGCGATCTCTCCCAGGCGCTCATCCCAGTCGTAGCCGCCTTTCGCGGCGTCCGCGCCCTTGGGAAGCCTGGGGATCGGCTCCTCCGCCCACATGAGGTCATAAGGTTCGAGTGCCTTGATGGTGGCGAGGGCCGTGTCGCAGTCGAACGCTTGGTTGAAGTCCACGCCGATCTTCATGTCCGGCCCGACCGCCCTGCGCACGGCATCGACGCGCCTGATCGCGTCGTCCTTTCCGTAGCGGCCCGCCCGGATTTTCAAATGCCTGTACCCGTCGCGCCCAAGCTCCTCGACGGCCTCCGCGCACATCTGCTCCAGGCTCTGGCCTTCGACGTAAAACGCCTTTGACAAGTATGCGGGCAGCGGGCGCGGCGCGCCGCCGAGCAACTCGCACACGGACTGGCCGGCGGCCCGCGCCTTGATGTCCCACAGGGCCAGATCCACCGCCGCCTGCGCCGCTTGGTACGGGCGCATTGGCGCCCAGTTTGGCGGGCTCATCGAAGCCAGCCTGCAGCCGCGTATTTTGTCCCACAGGAACTGCGTCGCGCGCGGATCCTCGCCCATGAGCAACGGCGCGTACTCGTCGGCGATCACCTTGCAGATCTCAGGCAGCGGCGCGCCGCGCGCCTCGCCTATGCCGCGAATCCCGTCGTCCGTCGTAATGCGCACGACCGCGTCCGAGCTCTCCCGGATGTCGCCCATGGACATGCCCTGCGGCGGGTCGCATGGGATGGCTATCCAGGCTGTTTCGACTTTCGCGATTTTCATTTTTGCGATCACTCCTTTTCAAATTTTGAAGCAAAGCCCGCGCTCTAAAGCCCGCTTTTGATACTAACCTTTTGATACTAATCCGCATTTAAAACATTGCCTTAGCCCGCCCAAAGATTTTGAGCGGAATCTATGCGGAATCTATACGGAGAATAGTATGAGCTTCGCTCTTTCCCGCATGCCGCCTGCTTTTCGGGCCTGCGGCGGCAAAGCGCAAGCTTTGGCATATTGATGGTGATTTAGTGCACATAACTATAGTTATTTGCACTGTTTCTCCTGCCCACAATATCCACATAACCATAGCTTGTCTCATTGTTTTTTTGTGCTTTGTTTGTCAATTTCGCGCCCCTACGCCCAATTTTTCCGAATGGTGATTTAGTGCAAATAACTATGCTTTACTGCACTGCGCATTTGGCCGCAATTTCAAGGCTCCAGCCAATTTTGAATATCGAAAATCAATTTTATAAAATGATAATACCATATCATTTGTTTTTAGTCAACAAAAATGTGAAATTTTTCGCTGTCAAGTTTTGCGTCAAATTTTGCTCAAGTTGGGTCTGTTTTTGTTCAAATTTTGCTTTTGCAGCCTTTGCGAGGCGACTACGGGGGCGCCGCAGGCGGCGGGAACGCTGCGCCCCTGCCGTCCGCGCGCTCCCGCC